>DASURJ010000028.1:0-15609 GCA_036280115.1 Gemmatimonadaceae bacterium | reverse complement strand
CGCGGAAGACCGTGCGCTCGCGGACGTCGAGGCGTTCCTCGTTGCGCTTCGCGACATCGGTGCTGTCCGTGAAGCCCCCGAGCCCGATGCCGAGTGAGCGCAATGCGGATGTCGATGGATCGCTTCGAGCAGCGACTGGGCGCGCGCGCGCGACGCGAGCGGCATCCGCTGTCGTGCCTCTTCGAGATCACCCCGCGCTGCAATCTGCGCTGTCACTTCTGCTACGTCGCGCTCGATCCGTATCGCGGCCCGTACCTGTCCACGGACCAGGCGTGTCGTGTGCTCGATGTCGTCGAGCGCGCCGGCGTGTTGTGGCTCACGCTCACTGGCGGCGAGATCTTCTCGCGCCGCGACTTCGCGGCGATCTACGAGTACGCGCTCTCGAAAGGTCTGCTCGTGACGTTGTACACGAACGCCACGATGGTGACCGAGGCGCAAGCGGCCCTGCTCGCGCGGCGCCCGCCCTTTTCGGTAGAGGTCAGCATTTACGGGGCGGATGCGGCGCACTACGAGGCGACGACCGGTGTTTCCGGCTCCTTCGCACGGTTCGAGCGGGGAATCGAGCGGCTCCGCGCGGCCGGCGTCTCACTCCTCATGAAGTGCCCGGTCAGCACGCTGTCGGCGGGCCACGTGCGCGCGCTCGTGACCTGGTGCCAGGACCGCGGGCTTCCGTTCAAGGCAGACCCGGTGATCGACGCGAGACACGATGGCGGACAGGAGCCCACACTCTACCGCATCGAGCCACGGCAGGTCGTCGCTCTCCGTGACGAGATTCACGAGCTACGGCACGGTGCACCGCGGGCGGCTGGACCAGTGCCCGAGTGCTCGGCACGCGATGACGCGGGTGGCGGCGAGGAGTTGTACACGTGCGGCGCCGGGCGCATCGGATTCTTCGTGGACGCCCTGGGCAACGCGAGCCACTGCGTCATCGATCGCGAACCCTCGTTTCCGATTCTCGACATGCCCTGGGAGGATCTCTGGGCAGAAATGGGACGCTGGGTCACCCAGCCACTTCCCGCCGATGCGCCGTGCAGCGGCTGCTCACTTCGGAGCGGCTGCAGCAACTGCCCGGCGCGCGCACGATTGGCCACCGGCAATCCGTATGCGAAGGACCAGTATCAGTGCGACATCACCCATGCGATTCACGGCCTACCGCCCGACCGCCGCGTGCAGAGTGCGCGGAAGCGTCCCCTGGCGGCGTGCACTGCCTAACGGGCGACGCCGCGCGAGGATGAGCTCATGACCCCAGATCGCTCCGCCCGCACGCCCACGGGCCCTCACGCCCGCCGGCCGTACGAGCCGCCGGCGGTGACGGAGGTATTCGTCGATCCAGCCAGGGACATGCTCGTCGCGTGCGCTCCGGGGAAGCTCCCGAGCACCGGAACGCCGCAGTGCAACGCCGTGCAATTCACCTGAGCCCACCCGGCGCCGCGCGACCGCCCGCGCGCCTCGATCGTCCTCACACGGCTACACGTTTCCGCACCGCCGGTTCGGACCCCGAACCGGCAGGCTCAGGCGGTTGCGACACCACCGCGGGCTATGTAAGCTATTGCGGCTCATAAACATCAACGAATTGGGGCACGAATGAAGATTGCGGTCATCGGATCGGGGTACGTCGGCCTCGTCGTGGGCGCCTGTCTCGCGGAAACGGGGAACGACGTCACCTGCGCGGACGTGGACGAGCGGAAGATCGATGGCCTCAAGCGCAACGTGCTGCCGATCTACGAGCCCGGGCTCGATGCCCTCGTGGAGCGAAACCAGCAGCAGGGTCGACTCCGCTTCACGACGGATGTCCCGGCGGCGGTCGGGGGCGCGGAGGTCGTGTTCATTGCGGTCGGAACGCCGCCCGACGAGGATGGCTCTGCCGACCTGCGGCACGTGCTGGAGGTCGCGGACAGCATCGGGGAGCACATGCGCCGGGAGATCGTAGTCGTGACGAAGTCGACCGTGCCGGTCGGCACCGCGCAGAAAGTCGCCACGACCGTCGCCCGGAAGGCGCGGTACCCGTTCCACATGTGCAGCAACCCGGAGTTCCTCAAGGAGGGCGCGGCGCTCGATGACTTCATGAAGCCCGACCGGGTCGTCCTCGGAGTCGACAGCGACCACGCCCGCAGCGTGATGGCCGAGCTCTATGCCCCGTTCGTACGAACCGGGAAGCCGATCATCTTCATGGACATCCCGTCGGCCGAGATGACCAAGTACGCCGCCAACGCGATGCTCGCGACGCGCATCTCGTTCATGAACGAGATCGCCAACCTGTGTGAGAAAGTGGGGGCGAATGTCGACCTGGTGCGCAAAGGGATCGGCAGCGACTCGCGCATCGGTCCGTCGTTCCTGTTTCCGGGACCGGGGTACGGGGGCTCCTGCTTCCCGAAGGACGTGAAGGCACTCGTGCGCACCGCTCACGAGGCCGGATCGCGCCTCGGCGTCCTCGAGGCCGTGGAGGACGCGAACGAGCGGCAAAAGCATCGCCTCTTCGAGAAGCTGCATTGCGCGTTAGGCGACGCCCTGACGGGGGCGCACGTCGCGGTGTGGGGGCTCGCGTTCAAGCCGCAGACCGACGACATGCGCGAAGCGCCTGCCCTCGCGCTCATCGATGACGTCCTCCGCGCCGGCGCGACGGTGACCGCGCACGACCCGGTGGCGCTCCCGGAGGCGCGCCGCCGCGTCGGCGACCGCATTCGGTACGCGGACACGAACTACGACGCACTCGTCGGGGCGGACGCGCTCGTGGTGGTGACGGACTGGAACGAGTACCGACACCCCGACTTCGCTCGCATGAAATCCACGCTCCGGCGGCCGGTGGTCGTCGACGGGCGCAATCTCTACGATCCGGCGAAGATGCAGACACTCGGGTTCAGCTACTTCTCGTTCGGGCGTGGAGGCGCGCGAGCATGAGAGTGCTCATCACCGGGGCCGCGGGCTTCCTGGGCTCGCATCTGAGCGACCGCTTTCTTGCCGACGGCCATTCGGTCGTCGGGCTCGACAACTTCATCACCGGAAACCCGGAGAACATCGCTCACCTCATGAGCGACCCCCGGTTCGAGTTCATCGAGCACAACATCTCGACGTACACGTACGTGGCAGGCGAGCTCGATGGCGTGCTGCATTTCGCGTCGCCCGCGAGTCCAGTGGACTACCTCGAGTATCCGATCGCGACCCTCAAGGTCGGCGCGCTCGGCACGCACAACGCGCTCGGGCTCGCCAAAGCCAAGGGCGCCCGGTTCTTCCTCGCGTCCACGTCGGAAGTGTACGGCGATCCGCTGGAGCACCCACAGACGGAGAGTTACTGGGGCAACGTGAACCCCATCGGTCCGCGCGGCGTGTACGACGAGGCGAAGCGATTCGCCGAAGCCATGACGATGGCCTACCACCGGTACCACGCGATGGACACGCGGATCGTCCGGATCTTCAACACCTATGGCCCCCGAATGCGCCCCCGGGACGGGCGGGTCGTATCGAACCTGATCGTGCAGGCGCTGAGCGGGCAGCCGCTCACGATCTACGGGGACGGGTCCCAGACGCGGAGCTTCTGCTACGTGTCGGACGAGATCGAGGGGATCTACCGGCTCTTCATGCGCGGCGACAGCCAGCCGACGAACATCGGCAACCCGAACGAGTTCTCCGTCCGGCAGCTCGCCGAGCTGGTGATCGAGTTGACGGGCACGACCGCCCCGATCGTTCAGCGGGATCTGCCGGTGGACGACCCAAAGGTCCGCCGGCCGGATATCACCCGGGCCCGCGAAATGCTCGGCTGGGAGCCTACCGTATCGCTGCGCGACGGGGTCTCCCGGACCATCGCCTACTTTCGAACGGTGCTGGCGAAGGATCCGGTCCCGGCCCACGCGTAGCGCACCCCCGTCCAGTTATCTTAGGGGTCTCAAGCCCACGCGACGACCCGGCCTCTGGCGGCGTCGCCCGGGCGAACCGGATTCACCTTGCCGGGTACTCAACCCGTTATGCTCCTGTTCAGTTGGCCCCGAAAGGCTTGGGGAGTGTTGGCGCTCGCGGTGGTATGTGCGTGCGCACCTTCGTTCAAGCTCAACAGATATCGGACAAACGACGCACTCTACGCGGCCGCCATGCGCGAGTTCGGGGCGCGGCGCTGGGACAACGCCATTCAGGCGTTCGAACGGCTGACGCTGGAACTCCCGGCGCGAGATTCGCTCCTGCCGCGCGCGTTCTGGTATCTCGCCGCCGCCCACGCCCGGAAGGGCGAGCATCTGCTCGCGGCCCAGGGATACGCGCGCCTGAATCAAACCTTCCCGGACGACACCCTCGCGGACGACGCGATGCTCGAGGAAGGGCGTGAGTACGCGAAGATGTGGCGGAAGCCGGCACTGGACTCCCAATACGGGCAGACCGCGCTCGCGACGTTCCGGTCGATGCTGGAGCTCTACCCCGACTCGCCGCTCATCCCACAGGCCGAACAGGGGGTGAAGCGGTTGCTGGAGTGGCTCGCCACGAAGGACTACCTCACCGGTATGCACTACGTCCGGCGGAGAGCGCCGGACTCCGCCATCCTCTACTTCAAGGACGTCGTCGAGAACTACCCGGAGACCGCCCGAAGTCGGGACGCGTACATGCGGCTGGTCGAGGTGTACCGGTCCATCAACTACCGGGATGACGCGCGCGAGACGTGCGCGACGCTGCAGCAGAAATACCCGGGCGATCGTGAGGTGCGGTCGCTGTGCGGACCGCCACCGACGACGGTCGCGCAGCCGAACTGATCATCGGTGCGGCTCGGGATCTTCGGCGGGACCTTCGACCCGCCTCACGTGGGTCACCTCATCGCCGCGTCGGACGCCTTCGAGCATCTGTCCCTGAACCGTCTCGTCTTCGTTCCTGCGGCGGTGCAGCCCCTCAAGGTGGGTCGCTCCTCGGCCGCCTCGGCCGCGCACAGGCTCGCCATGGTGCGGCTCATGATGGGCAGCGACCCGAGGTTCGGCATCGATCCGGTCGAAGTGGACCGGGAGGGATTATCTTACACGGTCGAGACGTTGCGGGGGTTCCGGGTCCAGTTCCCGTTGGCAGAGCGGTATTTTCTCGTCGGAGCAGATGTGCTGTCGAGCTTCGCGAAATGGCGGGAGCCGCGTGAGGTGCTGGCGCTCGCCACGCTAGCCATCCTGACACGGCGCGACGACGACCCGCCGTCGTCGTCTGACATCGAGGGCGCTCGGCCGCTGCCGCAGGCTGGCGCCACGGAACCGGCGGTGCCCGACACGCTCGCGGGCGAGGTTGCTGCCCGCAGCGTGCGCGTACCAACACGGCGTATCGACGTGTCGTCCACGGAGATTCGTGACCGTGTGCGGTGCGGCCGACCGATTCGCGGATTCGTCACGGACGCTGTAGCCGAGTATATCAGCTCGCACGGGCTGTATCGATAGAGGAACGCATGCTGAAAGGCGTATTTGGCAAGGTCTTCGGGACCCGCCACGAGCGCGAGCGGCGCCGCATCCAGCCGATCGTCGACGAGATCAACGAGCACTACGCACGGCTGCAGGGAGTCTCCGAGGAGGAGCTCCGCGCGCAGACGGCGAAGTTCCGCGCGTACATCCACGAGCGCACCCACGAGCTCGAGAGCGAGGTCGCGCGGCTCAAGCAGGCGAAGCGCGTCACGAGCGATCCCGTCGAGCGCGAGCAGCTCGACAACGAGCTCAGTGGCGCGGACGGCCGCGGCGGCGTGGAAGCGAAGCTCCGTGAGACCATCGCCGAGGTTCTCGACGAGATCCTCCCCGAGGCGTTCGCGACGGTGCGCGAGGCAGCGCGACGCCTCGTCGGCACTAACGTCATGGTGACCGGTCATGAGCTCGAGTGGAACATGGTCCACTACGATGTCCAGCTCATGGGCGGCATCGAGCTGCACCTCGGCAAGATCGCCGAGATGGCGACCGGTGAAGGGAAGACGCTCGTCGCGACGCTTCCGCTGTACCTGAACGCGCTCCCCGGACGCGGTGCGCACCTCGTGACGGTGAACTCGTACCTCGCCCGCCGCGACTCGCAGTGGATGGGCCATCTGTACTCGTATCTCGGTCTCACCGTCGGGTGCATCGACGACACGGAGCCGGGTACGCAGGCGCGTCGTGCCGCGTACGAGTGCGACATCACGTACGGGACGAACAACGAGTTCGGGTTCGACTACCTGCGCGACAACATGGTGGTCGCGCTCGACCAGCGCGTGCAGCGCAGTCACATCTACGCGATCGTCGACGAGGTGGACTCGGTTCTCATCGACGAGGCGCGGACGCCGCTCATCATCTCTGGCCCGGTCGGCAACGATACCGACGCCGAGTACGCGATGCACAACCCGGCGGTCACGCGGCTCGTGCGGCGGCAAACGGACCTCGCGAACCAGCTCGTCGGCGAGGGCGAGCGCGCGCTCGAGGCGGGCGACACGGATCGCGCGGCGTTGCTGCTCTACAAGGCCCGGTTGGGCGCGCCGAAGAACAAGCGGTTCATGAAGGCGATGCAGGAGCAGGGCGTGAAACAGCTCGTCAACAAGATGGAGCTGGACCACATCGCCGACCGCAAGCTGCCCGCGAGCAAGCAACAGTACCGCGACATCGAAGACGACCTGCTGTACGTGCTCGATGAGCGAGGGCACACGGTGCACCTCACTGACCGCGGCGTGGACGAGATGTCACCGGGCGACCACGACTCGTTCGTGCTCCCGGACATCTCGAGCGAGATCCACCGGATCGAGCACGATCCGGACATGGACCCGCAGGCAAAGATCGACGCGCGCCAGGCGATCGAGCGCGAGTATGCGATGAAGAGCGAGCGGCTGCACATCGTACATCAGCTCCTGCGCGCGCACGCGCTGTACGAGAAGGACGTGAACTACGTCATTCAGGAAGGGCAGGTCCTGATCGTCGACGAGTTCACGGGGCGTACGATGCCCGGCCGCCGCTGGTCGGAGGGACTACACCAGGCCGTCGAGGCGAAGGAAGGCGTTCAGGTGAAGGGCGAGACGCAGACGCTCGCCACCATCACCATCCAGAACTACTTCCGCATGTACGAGAAGCTGTCCGGCATGACCGGTACGGCCGAGACGGAAGAAGCGGAGTTCCACCAGATCTACGGGCTCGAGGTCGCGGTCATTCCGACCAACAAGCCGATGATCCGCGACGACCGTCACGACCTCGTCTACAAGACGCGTCGCGAGAAATACAACGCGCTGCTCGAGGAGACCGAGCGCCTGCACAAGCTCGGGTATCCGGTGCTCGTCGGTACCGTCAGCGTGGACGTATCGGAGACGCTCTCGCGCATGTTCAAGCGCGCGGGCATCCCGCACAACGTGCTGAACGCGAAGTACCACCAGCGCGAGGCGGAAATTGTCGCCGGCGCGGGTCAGCCCGGCGCGGTGACCATCGCGACGAACATGGCGGGCCGCGGAACGGACATCAAACTCGGTCCGGGCGTCACGGAGTCGCACCCGTCGCAGGTGAAGGATCCGGACGGCAACGTCGTCGATGTGATGGAAATCGGCGGGCTCCACATCATCGGCTCCGAGCGACACGAATCGCGGCGCATCGACCGGCAGCTCCGCGGCCGGTCCGGCCGTCAGGGCGACCCGGGCGCGTCGCAGTTCTTCCTGTCGCTCGAAGATGATCTCATGCGGTTGTTCAATTCCGACCGCATCGCGCGACTCATGGACCGGTTGGGCGCGCAGGAAGGCGAGGTGCTCACGCACCCGCTCATCACGCGCTCCATTGGACAGGCCCAGAAACGCGTCGAGATCCAGAACTTCCAGTCGCGAAAGCGGCTCCTGGACTTCGACGACGTGATGAACCAGCAGCGCGAAGTGATCTACTCGCTGCGGTCGTTCGCCCTGGAGGGGGGTGAAGAGCTGAAGGGTGAGGCGCTGAAGATGGTCGACAAGGCGCTCAACCGCCGCGTGGACGATCGCCTCGCGAACCTCGAGTCGGAGTCGGACTGGGATCTGTCGCTGCTCAAGCAGGAGCTGCTCATGCACTACCTGCTGACGGTGCCGGAATTCGAGGGCGACCATCCGCCCACGTCATTGGAGCCCGCGCGCGAAGTGGTGGTGGAAGCGGGACGCCGGCAGTTCGCGGGCAAGGTCGAGGAGCTCGACCGGGTGAAAGACGAGGACGGCACCGGCTTCTCGGGTCGGTTGCTCGCGCTGGTCATGCTGAACGTGCTCGACGAGAAGTGGAAGGACCACCTCTACGACCTCGATCAGCTTCGCGCCGCGATTCACTACCGTTCCTGGGGCCAGAAGGACCCGCTCATCGAGTACAAGCAGGAGGCGTACTCGATGTTCGTGGACCTCATGAACGACATCTACAACACGTTCGCGGAGCGATTCTTCCGCGCCCAGCTCGTGTTCCAGCAGCCGGAGCTCGCGGCGCCCTCGGGGAACGGCGATGGTGCACGCGGCCGCGGTGGCGAGGCGCCACGCAAGCCGACGAAGCGGTACAACGCGCTCGGCATCCTCGAGGATATTCCCGAGGAGGAACCGTCCGAGACCGGAAATGGCGCCGCCGAACCCGTGGCAGCGTCGCCGCCGGCTCCCCCAGCCGCCGAAGAGAAGGTGCTCGACGTCGGTCCGGCCGAACCGCCGAAGAAGAAGGTCGCGGCGCGTCAGGATCCGGTCGTGGTCGGCGCGGGTCGCGCGCGTTCGCTGAACCCAGCCGCCAATGCGCCGACCGCGCCTGCGGATTGGTCGAACGTCGGACGGAACGATCCATGTCCGTGCGGATCGGGGAAGAAGTTCAAGAAGTGTCACGGAGCAAACGCGTAGCGTTTTCGCAGCCATCAGCTAACAGCTATCAGCTATCGGCAAAGCGAGAACCCTCGGGATGCCCCTCTCCGATAGGGAGGCATCCCGAGGGCTTTGTCTTGCTGATAGCTGATAGCTGATGGCTTCTGCATCAAACCGATGCCGGCTCACGAGAGCCGGTTCGCTAGGGTAGGGCCATCCCCACCCTCGAGGCTCGACCGTGCCGCTCGCCCCGCCATCGCCGGACACACTCGGCGCTCGACAGAATGCGCCGAACAGACTTAGTATTCGAGAGTTACCGCGTACCGAGCGGCCGAGGGAACGTCTCAAGGCGCACGGCGCGCACGCATTGAGCTCCGCCGAGCTGCTGGCCATCGTGCTCGGCACGGGCGCCGCGGGGAAGTCGGCGCTCGGGCTTGCGCACGACGTACTGGCGTGGGCGGACGGGTCGCTGCGGCGGATCGCCGGGCAGCCGATCGCTGCGCTGACCAAGCTGGTGGGGGTCGGCTCGGCCCGTGCCGTCGCCGTCCACGCGGCGCTCGAGCTCGGGCGCCGCGCGGCGGCCGAGGAGCGCGAGGACGGGGCTCCGATGCGGTCGCCACGGGACGTTTACGCGGTCTTCGCGCCGCGGCTGGAGGATCTACCGGTGGAAGAGTTTCACGTCGCCGTGCTCGACTCACAGCACCGGCTGGAGCGCGACGTGACCGTGACGCGAGGCATCTTGAACTCCTCGCTCGTCCATCCCCGGGAAGTCTTTCGCGAGGCGATCGCGGAGCGTGCGGCGGCGGTGATTCTCGTGCACAATCACCCGAGCGGCGATCCGACGCCGTCGCCCGACGACCGGGTGGTGACGGAACAGCTCGCGGCGGCAGGGCGGTTGCTGGACATTCCAGTGCACGATCACGTGATCATCGGACGCGGTCGGTACACGAGCTTCGCGGAGGCAGGACTGTTGTGACGGATTCGGACGGCGGTTGGTGTAACGGGACGAGAGGTGCCGCTCGCGCCGGACGGGGCGCGCGGTGGATAGCGTGCGTCCAGCCCGCCCGACCGGAGTGGCTCCCATGACCTCGACCGCACCGGCGTCCGTCCACATCCCCGGCTGGACCACGCCGGGCACGCCGATCCGGGAAGGGCTCGACCAGGAGCTGCTCCTGCGCGCGTACCGGTACAGCGAGCGCGCGCACGCCGGGCAGACCCGACTTTCGGGCGAGCCGTTCGTGTCGCACTGTGTCGAAGTCGCCCGCATCCTCGCCGACCTCGGGCTCGACTCGGTGACGGTCGCGAGCGGGCTGATTCACGACGTCGTCGAGGACACGCCTCTGACCGTCGCCGACGTCGAGCGCGAGTTCGGCAAGGAGATCGCGCAGATCGTCGACGGGCTGACGAAGATCGGGAACCTCCCGCTCAACTCGACGCAGGAGCGGCAGGTCGAGAATTACCGCAAGCTCCTCCTCTCCATCGCGAAGGACGTGCGGGTGATTCTCATCAAGCTCGCCGACCGGCTTCACAACATGCGCACGCTCGACTGGCTCGTGCCGGACAAGCGGCGCCGGATCGCGCAGGAGACGCGCGACCTGTACGCGCCGCTCGCGCACCGGTTCGGTATGGCGAAGATGCGGTGGGAGCTCGAGGACCTCGCGTTCAAGCATCTCGAGCCGGACGACTACCGCGCGCTCGCGAAGCTCGTGGCGCAGAAGCGCGGCGAGCGCGAGGACCTCATTGCGCGCATGCGCGACCCGCTCGAGAAGGCGCTCAAGGCGGCGGGGATCAAGGAGGTCGACGTCACGGGACGGCCGAAGCATCTGTGGTCGATCTTCAAGAAGATGCAGAAGCGCGACAAGCCGTACGACGAGATCTACGACCTGCTCGCGATCCGCGTCCTCTGCAACAGCGTCCCGGACTGCTACCACGCGTTAGGCGTCATCCACGACGGCTGGACACCGCTCCAGGAGCGCATCAAGGATTACATCGCCCAGCCGAAGTCGAACGGCTACCAGTCGCTGCACACCACGGTCTTCGGGCCGGCGCGGCAGCTGTTCGAGATCCAGATCCGCACGCGCGAGATGCATCGCACGGCGGAATTCGGGATCGCGGCGCACTGGCTCTACAAGGACGGCAACTCGAAGTCGGCCGATGAGCTCGACCGTCACCTCGCGTGGTTCCGCCAGGTGCTCGAGGTGCAGCTCGATGCCAAGACGCCCGACGAGTTCCTCGAGTTCCTGAAGCTCGACCTGTTCCAGGACGAGATCTTCGTGTTCACGCCGACCGGCGACGTCATCCAGTTGCCGAAGGGCGCCACGCCCATCGATTTCGCGTTCGCGGTGCACACCGAGATCGGCTTGCACTGCTCGGGCGCGAAAGTGAACGGTCGCATCGCGCCGCTGTCCCGACAGCTCAAGAACTCGGAGACGGTGGAGATCATCCGCTCGCCGAACGCTCGGCCCAGCCGCGACTGGCTCGCGCACGTCCGGACGGGGCGCGCCCGGCACAAGATCCGGCAGTGGCTCCGGCACGAGGAGCATGCGACGTCGGCGAAGCTCGGCCGCGACATTCTGGAGCGCGAGCTCAAGCGCCGCCGGCTGCCCAAACCCGACGACAGCGAGCTCGAGGCCGTCGCGAAGCAATTCAATCTGAACGACGCGAACCACCTCATTGCCTCGATCGGCCAGGGCGACCTGAACATCGGGCAGGTGCTGAACGCGCTGCGGCCGGACATCGAGTCGTCGCCGGATCATCAACCGCGACCGACGGCGATCGAGCGGCTCGTGGAGCGGATGCGCGGCACCCCGAAAGGGATTCGGATCCAGGGCGCCGACGGGCTCATGGTGCGCTACGCCCAGTGCTGCCAGCCCGTGCCCGGCGACTCCGTCGTGGGCTACGTGACGCGCGGCCGCGGCGTGAGCATCCACCGGGCCGACTGTCCGAACCTGCTCATGCTCGCGCACGAGCCCGAGCGGCGGCTCGAGATCGACTGGCAGCAGCAGGAGGGGGAGCGGTTCGTGGTTCGGCTCGCCCTCGAGGGGATCGACCGCCGGGGGCTCTACGCGGACATTGCCGGCGCGGTGTCCGGCGCGGGAACCGATATCCGCAGTATGGAGTTGAAGACGGTGGATGGGCGGGTGACCGGCTCGGCGCTCGTCGAGGTCGAGAACCTGTCGCACCTGCAGAAGATCATTAAGGCGGCGCGCCGGGTGAAAGGGATCACTGAGGTCGCGCGCCGGGAACGGATTTCCACGGACAACGACGGCTAGCGCCACCCGGCGGGCGGGCGGGGCGTGTGCCGGCCACGGGCGACGGACTCGCGAGGGCACACCCGATGGGGAAGCTGGCTGTGCTGATGGCCACCGCGTTCGTCGACATGATCGGCGCGGTGATGATCCTGCCACTGATCCCGTTCTACGCCGATACGTTAGGCGCGAGCGGGCTCGTCATCGGCATGCTCATCTCGGCGTTCTCGATCGCCCAGCTCGTGAGCGCGCCGCTCTGGGGCAAGTTGTCCGACCGTCACGGGCGCCGCCCCGTGCTCGTGCTCGGGCTCGCCATCTCCGCCGCGTCCTACGTCGTGTTCGCGTACGCCGAGTCACTCTGGCTCCTCTTCGTCGCGCGAGCGGTGCAGGGGCTGGGAGGCGGAACGGTCGGGGTCATTCAGGCGTACGTCGCGGACGCAAGCGCGCCGGAAGACCGCGCGAAGGGTCTCGGGTGGCTCTCGGCGGCCACGAGCCTTGGCGTGATCGTCGGCCCCGCGTTAGGGTCCGTGCTCGCTGCCATGTGGGGGCGCGCGGCGCCCGGACTCGGCGCCGCGGTCCTGTGCCTGCTCAACCTCGCCTTCGCGTGGCGCTTTCTGACCGAGTCCCGCGAGATGCGCGTGACGGACAGCCACGCGATTCCCACACCGGCCCGGAGGCTGAGCCCGTGGCAGGTCCTCGCCAATCCGGCGGAACCGGCGTCTCGCCTGATCTGGACGTACGCCGTCGCCATCGGGGCGTTCTACGGAATCGTCGCCGTGTTCACGATGTTCCTCGGACGTCAGTTCGGGATCGGCGAGAAGACGATCGGCTACTTCTTCATGTGGTTCGGCGCGGCCGGCGTCATCGTGCGGACGACCCTCGTCGGCCCTGCCGTGCGGTGGCTCGGCGAAGTGCGCATGGCCCAGGCCGGGATCGTCCTGCTCGCGGCCGGCCTCACTCTGTTCCCGTTCTCGCGCAACTATCCGGTTCTGCTGTTCGCAATGACGCTCATGCCGCTCGGCACGGCATTCACGTTTCCGGCGGTCACGGCACTCCTGTCTCGCGTCGTCCCATCACGCGAGCGCGGATTGTACATGGGGGTGCAACAGACCGTCGGCGGCGTGTCCCGCGTGATCTTCCCCTGGTGGGATGGCTGGGCGTTCGATCACATTGGGATGGCGGCGCCGTTCGTCGTCTGTGGAGCACTGACGGCCGGAACACTTTGGCTCGTCCGGGGGTTGCAAGTACCCGCGAAGGTCCGCCCCGAAGCGACGCAGGCGGAGGCGCCCGCCGACACCGGGATTGCCAGGCCGCCAGCGCAAGGCATCGGCGTCGCGGGTGGGCGCCAGGTGAGGGACGCGGTTGGAACCGTCAACTCCGGGGACTGACGCACGGCACGCGACGATGCGGTCGGCAACGATGCCCACGGGCTGATTACATGACCGGTATCGCGTGGAGGCATATGGTCCGGGACACCGTCCGTCGGCAGATCCGGCGCGGCATCGTCATGGCAAGCTGCGCGGCACTCGCGACGCCGCCACTCGTGGGCGCGCAGGAGGCGGAGCCCTCGCTGCTCAAGGTGGAGGTCGGCGATAGCATCGGCCTCCCTCTCCCGAATGCAACGCTCGAAGCGTTCACCTTCTTCGAGGGTGGGATCTCCCGTGAGTGGGCCCCGATCCAGCCGCAGTCGCTCCCCGCCGGGATCTTCCTGCTCCGCTTCTCACATCCGGGCTACCGACCGGCGGTGCTCTCGGTGCCGCTTCGCACGGGAAGCGTCGTTTCCCTCCGCGTGCGATTGACCCCTCAGCGCGACACGACGCCTCCACGTCCCGGAAACGCCTCGGCCACCCAGGTACAGGCTATCGGGCTCGCGATCGACGGGCGCGCCAGGAACGATATCATGGGGATGCGGCGCGTGATCGCCGGCCAGGACATCGCCGCTAGCGCCGACGCCCACACCGTCGGGGCGCTCTTGCGCCGGGTGAGGAACACCGACCTGAAGGTGCTTCCGGGATCGAGTGGTTCCTTCCGCGTGTTCACGAGGGGCCGGGGCGGTGGGTACTCCTGCGCCCCGCAGGTGATGATCAACGGTGACCGACGCCGGTTTCTCCCGTTCGCGGTGTTCGACGGTCTGTACCGGCCGGACGGCATAGAGGTCCTCGAGATCTTCCCCGAAGGGCATGTGGTCCCCCTGGGTTATCAGGGACAGCGATCCCCCTGCGGATTGCTCGTCGCCTGGTTGAAAGACGGCTGATGCGCACATCACCCCTCCAGGCATTCGGGAGCCTAACGTGCCGAGCAAGAACGTAGCGCGGTTGATCCGCCTCGGCGTTCTCGCCGGCCTTGCGGGCGGTGCGTCCCCGCAGCTGGCGGTCGCCCAGGACACGCCGCCGACGTTGCTCCAGCTCGAGGTTCGCGACAGCATGGGTCCGGAGGCAATAGGCAGCGCTCGGCCCGAACAAACTCCGACGCGGAGCATTATATTCCGCCCATGTCCCGCGCCGAATTCCTGCTGCAAGCACCCTTCGAGCCCGCCGGTGATCAGCCCAAAGCGATCGCCGAGTTGACCGCCGGGCTCGAACGAGGCGACCGGTTCCAGACCCTCCTCGGCGTCACCGGGTCAGGGAAGACGATGACGATGGCCAACGTCATCCGGAATTTCGGCCGGCCGACGCTCGTCCTCTCGCACAACAAGACGCTGGCGGCTCAGCTCTACGGCGAGCTGAAAGGCTTCTTCCCGAACAACGCGGTCGAGTACTTCATCTCGTACTACGACTACTACCAGCCCGAGGCCTACGTCCCCTCGAGCGACACGTACATCGAGAAGGACGCGTCGATCAACGAGGACATCGATCGATTGCGACTCCGCGCGACCTCGAGCCTCATGGAGCGCTCGGACGTCGTCATTGTCTCCACGGTGTCCGCGATCTATGGCCTTGGCGACCCGATCGAGTACCGCGAGCGGATGGTCAGCCTGAAGAGAGGGCAGTCGATTCCGCGGAACGAGATCCTGCGCGCGCTCGTGAACATTCAGTACAGCCGCAACGACGTCGCGTTCGAACGGGGGACCTTTCGCGTCCGGGGCGATACGGTAGAGATCCTGCCGGCGTACGAGGAACAGGGCGTCCGCATCGAGCTCTGGGGCGACGAGATCGAGCGGATCTCGAAGATCAATCCGCTCACCGGCGAGACGATCGCGGTGCTCGAGCAGGCAGCCATCTACCCGGCGAAGCACTTCATCACGTCGCGGCCGACGCTCGAGCGCGCGGTGGGCGCGATCCGCAGCGAGCTCGCCGAGCGCCTCGACGTGCTGCGTCGCGACGGCAAGCTGCTCGAGGCACAGCGTCTCGAGTCGCGCACGCACTTCGACATCGAGATGATGATGGAGATCGGCACGTGCGCAGGCATCGAGAACTACTCGCGACACCTCTCCGGTCGTGTTGCGGGCGAGCGCCCGGCCGTGCTGTTCGACTACTTCCCGGAAGACTTCCTCGTGGTCGTCGACGAATCGCACGTCACGCTGCCGCAGGTGCGCGGCATGTACAACGGCGACCGTGCGCGCAAGCTCACGCTCGTGGAGTACGGTTTCCGGCTGCCAAGCGCGCTCGATAACCGTCCGCTCGTGTTCGACGAGTT
>DASURJ010000027.1:0-9792 GCA_036280115.1 Gemmatimonadaceae bacterium | reverse complement strand
TTCCGCGTGATGAAGCTCGTCCGCCGCCTGATGAGCGTGACGTCGCGCCTCATCGAGCGCGTGCTCGGCGTCGGTGAGTGCCGCGTCGGCCGCTCGGACAGCCTCCTCGGCCGCCATCAACCGGTCGTCCGTGTCGCGGAGCGTCGCGTCGCGGGTATCGAGGTCCATCTGCCACGACGCCATCTGCTCGGCGAGCGAGCGGTCCGCATCGGCGAGCGTGCTCAGCTCCTGTTCCAGCGACGCGAGTCGTGCCGACGCCGCCGTGAGCTCCTCCATCAACCGGCGCTCGCGATCCGTCGCCACCTGGAGGCGCGCCTGCGCCTGGGCCTCCGCCACCTGTCCCGCGGTCCGTTGCTCGCGCGCGTCGTCCTGCGCTCGCTCGGCGTCCGCGAGTCTGGCCCTGGCGTCAGCGGTCCCGGCATCGCGTTCGGCAATGAGCTCCCCGAGCTCGGTCGCGGACTCGTCAATGGACCCAATCCGCGTGCGTAACTCGGACGCACGCGCCTCGAGTCGCGCCGCGAGCGCCGACGCCTCTGCCGCCTCGCGCTCCGCGCGCTGCAACCGGCGTCCGAGCTCCGCGCGCTGTTCCACCGCGCGTCGGGCTTCCTGATGTACGTTCGCCGCTTCGTCGGACAGGGTGCTCACCCGGTCGTTCGCGCTTGCGAGTGCCGCACGTGCCGCGTCCGCGGCGGCGGACGCTGTCTGCCGTGCGGTCTCGCTCGCGATGAGCTCCGCGCGCAACGCAAACAGCTCCGCGCGCCGGCGCAACGGACCCGGCCCGCCCGTCGCACCCGGGAGCCACACGGCGCCGCGCGCGTCCAGGAACGCCGCGCCATCATCGAGTGCGCGGACGTTCCCGAGGAGCGCTCGCACCCACGCCTGCGCGGGTGCGGCGGCGTCCACATCGGCGACGAGTTCCCCGCTGGCAGCGTTCTCCGTGGTGCCGTTCACCGCGTCGAGTGGCAGCAGCAGGAGCGCGCCCGGGTTGCTTGTGGCGTGCCAGCGCCGAACGGCCTCGGCCACCTCGCGGTCGCGCACCACCACCGCGTGCACGGTCGCTCCGAGGTAGCGCTCGACCAGCAAGGCGGACGACGCGCTCGCGTTGACGAAGTCGGACAGCGGGCCCAACACCGCCCCATCGCCGAACTGCGCACGGTCGCGAAGCAGTCGCGCGGCCGCGGGCGCAAGCCCCACGCGCTCGCGCTCGAGTGACTCGAGTGCGCTGACTTTGCCCTGCAGCGCCGTCAGCGCTTCATCGGTGCGGAACAGCTCGTGTCGCGCCGTCGCCTCATTCTCCTTCGCTTCGGCCATGGCCGCTCGGGCCGCGGCGAGCGCGGCATCTGCGCTCTCGACGGCGGCCTGCGCCAACTCCACGGCTTCGTCGGCCGTCGCGACCTCTCGCGCAACCGACTCGACTGCATCGACGAGCGCCGCGCGCTCCGAGTCGAGCGCAGTCGCGCGCTGGTCGATGTCCGCGAGCTCGCGGGCGGCACCTTCGCGATCGATCTCGAGACGCCGAAGCTGGTCGCGGCTCTCTCTGGCGAGCCGGTCAGCCGCCTCCACGGCGGCGCGCACTTCACCAACGGCGCGGCGCGCGTTCTCCTCCGCGGCGATGCGCCGGCGCAACTCTTCTCCCGCTTCGCGAACTTCATCGTCGAGCCGCGCTCGCTCACTCGCGGCACGATCGCGATCCGCGTGAACGCGTTCGCCGAGGGCCTCGCCTTCGCGCTGTTCTTCCTCGGCACGCTGGCGCCGCATGAGGGCGTTGCGCTGTCGCTCCTCGGCAACAGCAATCTCCCCGCGCAGCCGCTGCGCGGACTCTCGTTGTGCGTTCGCGAGCCGCGCGAGCTCCGCGCGCTGCGCCTCCGCGGCGGCACGGGCGGAATGCGCGATGTCGCGCCGCATCTCGGCTTCGCTGACGTCCGCTTCGGCAGTCGGCACGAACTCCCGGAGCTCGCCAACGCGCGTCTCGAGCGTCGCAAGCTCCTCGCGCCAGGCCTGCATCTCGCGTGACGCAAGTGTGAGCTCCACCGAGAAGCGCCGGGTCATCAACTCGCTGTGGCGCTCCGCACGCTTCCGCTGACGCGCGAGCGATCGCACCTGGCTCTGCACCTCTCCGATGAGATCGTCGATGCGTGCGAGGTCGAGCGTCGTCTCCTCGAGACGCCGCTCCGTGCTGCGCCGCCGGTCGCGATACAGCCCGACCCCGGCCGCTTCCTCGAACAGCTCACGCCGATCGTCGGGCCGATCGGAGAGCAGGGCGTCGATCGCCTTCGCTTCGATCACCACGCCGGAGTCGCCGCCGAGGCCCGTGCCCCGGAGCATGTCGTGGATGTCGCGCAACCGGCACGGCGCCCGGTTGAGCAGGTACTCGCTCTCGCCCGAGCGCGAGAGTCGCCGCGTGATGACGACTTCCTTGAACGCGATCGGTAGCGCGCCCTCGGAGTTATCGAAGTGCAGGGAGACTTCGGCGACGTTTACCGCGCGGCGCGCCGATGAGCCCTGAAAGATGACTTCCTCCATCTTCGCGCCGCGGAGGAGTCGCGCCCGCTGTTCGCCGAGCACCCAGCGAACGGCGTCGGAAACGTTCGACTTGCCGCACCCGTTCGGGCCCACGATCGCCGTGACGCCCGGCTCGAACGCGAGCATGGTTGTATCGGCGAAGGACTTGAACCCCTGTAACTCCAGCTTCGTCAAACGCACCTAGTAGGCTCTCCCGACCCGGTAAACGAGGGTCGCATCAATGTTCTTCGTGTCCTTGAGCGTCGCCTTGTAGAGCGACGCCTCCTCGGGGGACTCGAACGCACCAACGTAAATCGTCACGCCGCCGCGCTGCTGAAGCGCGTAGACCGGTATGCCGCGCGACTGGTAGTCTGCGATGAGGGCGGCCGCCTCGGTGTGCGATGGCGCGGTCGCGAGGCGCAGGGCGAGTGGTGCGCGAACGACGCTGCCCCAACCGCGTGGCAGCAAGCCGCGAGTCCGCAGAAAACCGAGCAACTGCTCGGCGTTGTCCCGATCGGCGTATGCCCCGGTGGTCACCTTGTACCAGGTGCCGCGATCCGCGCCGCGGCTCACAGGGGCGTACGTGCCGGCCGGGAAGTCACCGCCTCCCGTACGCACACGCATCGCGGCGCCGTCCTCGGTATCGACCATCGCCACCTGCACCGCATACGCGGACGCGCCGGCCGAGTCCGCGGGGTTCGCGATGACGAGCGGCGGCGACGAATCCACGGCCGGCGCGCCGGCCATGAGGCTATCGGAGGACGCCGCGGCGGAATCGCGTCGAAGTGTCGAGGGTTGGGTCTCGGCGCGGACGAAGTAGTTGCGCCCGAGGAACGCGGCGATGGCGACGATCGCGGCGGCAGCCGCGACCGGAATCACCCAGCGGCGGCGCCGCGGGGCCGGAACGGCCGGCGGCGCGTGAGCGGTGGCCCGCCGCGCCGCCCCGGGCCGGGCTGGCGACGCGACTTCGGCCAGGACGGGCGCGTTAGGCACCGGGCTCGGTGCGCCGCCAACGAGCACCACGCCGTCGAGCATGCCGACGAGGTCCTCGACGCCCGGCACGGCTGCCGGAGCGACGACCAGCAACAACGCTCCGACCTCTCGAAAGCCGCTTCCGAGCCGCCGCCAGCGGCGGCTGCGCAGAATGTCGTCCTGGACGACCAGGTCGGTGCCGCTCGGGAGGATGTGCAGGTTGCCGATCGTGTCGATCTGTCGCGCGATCCGGTTCAGGGAGACGCCGAAGAGGAACGAGTCGGTCAGGCCGTGCGGGTCGTCGTCGGTCACGAGTTGGCGCAGCGGGCCGACGTCACCGATGAGGTCGCCAATCGCGACCCGGCGATGCTTCGCCTGGGCGCGGCCCAACCCCAGGGCGACCGCCGCCGTCGCGATCGGATCGTGCCCGAGCACGACCACCGCGTGCGCGCCATCGAGCGCGTCAGCGACCCGGCTGCCCGCCGCTTCCCATACTGCTTCGAATTCTCCCACGGCCAACTCGATCAAGGGTTCCCTTCGTAAACCCAGTACGACTCCCCGGACTGCCGGCCGACGCGCTCGGCTTCAGCCTTCGTCGGAAACGGCCCGAGAATCACGCGATACACGGTGGTTCCCGCCGTCTGACTCGGTACCACTCGCGCATTCCTCCCGTCCACCCGGATCCGAGCGGCGCGCGTGCGCGCGGGCGGCTCCGTCACGAACGTCGCGAAGGAGACGATCCACCCGCGAGAACGTGGCGCATCGCGTGTCGTGTCGGGCGAACGCGGCGGGGCCGGTCGAGGAGTCGCGGCTCGAGGGGGACGCGACGCCGTCTGGCCGGGTGACGCGACCGTCGTCGGCGGCCGCACCGTCGAATCGTTAGGGAGCGTGGGCTCGGCGGTGCTGTCCGGGACAAGAGAGACCGAGTCGGAGTCCGCGAACACGACCGGCTGATCGAGCTCGCCCGACCGTGGGCGGAACCCATTCCAGACGATGACGTGCCAGAAGTCGCGAGCACCGCCCTCGATGACCGCGCGCTCGCGCTGGGTCTCGGTTTCGATGATGTGAACGTCGTTGCTGTCCGCGATGGCCAGCGCGCCGTCGGGCGTGACGAACGGGAAGTCCTCGCGCCAGCTCGTGCTCACGGATCCGATGACCTGCGCGGTCCCGACCGCGACGATCCACACGGAGTCACCCGTTGCCGCCCGCGCCAGCACGTAGCGACCCAGCGGGTCCATGCGAAGCTCCGACGCAGGGCCGGGAAGCGCGATCGTGCGGCCGATCTGGTCGCGATAGCGGTCGATCACCGAAATACCGCTGGCCGAGTCCACGATCACGAACAGGCGGTCCCCACTCGGGGTTGGCGCGACCGAGGCGACGTCGTCGGCCAGCTCCAGCGCGGGAGCGGGCGCGAGCGAGCGACCGCGAAAGGAGACGAGCGACGAGTCGATCCCGAAGTACAGTCGGTCGCCGGCCTGCGCGTGGACGATATGTTCCGCGTCCGGGATGGTCGCGCTATCGGTCACGTCGCTGTCCGGCGGCCGAATGCGAAGGACGCCGAGGTTGCTTCCCTGATCGGTGAGCACGAGCAGCGAGCCGTCGTCCTGCGGCAACAGGAGGCGCGCCCGATCGGGCGGATCGTAGGACCAGTCGCCAGTGGGGGTCAGTCGTGTGACGTCGCCGTCGCTGGCGATGCCGTAGATCGCCCAGCCGTCCGCAGACGACAGCGATGTCAGCTTCGCGCGTGTGGCGACGCCGACGGTGCCGGCTCGGAGGTCGATGCGCCCCGGCAGGCCGTTGCGGTCCACGTACGCGACCGAACCGGCCTCGGGGTCGAACGCGAGGACACGCGTCGGCGCTCCAGCCGGCGCCGCCGACGTCCAGATCAGACTGTCGAGATCGGGAAAGCGATAGGCGCGCACGCTCCCGCCGCGGCGCGGGATCCGCAGCACGATGGCATCAGGGCCGGACGAGGAGGTGGCAGATGGTGCGTCGCGGCCCGCGGCGGGGTCGCGGCGATCGGCGGGTCCGCACGCAACGAGCACGAGCGCCAGGGCGACGGTCGTTCGCACGGCGGTAAGCTAGGGGCCGGATCGGGAATCGGGAATAGGGGAATGGCAACGAGCGCTAGTTGCTGTTAGCTGGAACTGGTTGCTGCAGGACCACAGGAACAACGCTGGTAGCTGTTAGCTGGAACTGGTTGCTGCAGGGTAACAGCAAGAACCCTCGGGACGCCTCCCAATGGTCGAGAGGCTTCCCGAGGGTTTCCGAGGGTTTCCGCCGTTAAAACCCTGCAGCAACCAGTTCCAGCTAACAGCAACTAGCGTAGTTCTTGTAGTCCGCCCAGGTCCAGCTAACTGGGACGAGCTAGAAGCTTGGGCCTAACGTCCACGTCCAGTACCCCTTCTTCCCCTGCGGACGATCGAGCGCCACAGCGTAGTCCCAGCGCAACAGCGCGAACCCGAACAGGTTCAACCGAATGCCGGCGCCGTAGCTACGAACGGGCGTGCGCGTCAGGCGAACGTCGTCGCTACCGCCGCGCCGCCACGAGACGTTCTGTCCGCTCGACCACGCGAGCCCGATATCGTAGAAGAACAGGCCGTCCACCGGCGGCAGCGAGATCGGGAGCAGCCCGAGATCGAACCGTCGCACGAGCGGGAAGCGAAGCTCGGCGTTCGCGAACGCGACGCGGCTGCCGAGCAGCTGGATCGCGCTGCAGCCCTGCTGCTGTTGTGGCGTTCCCGGATCGCCGGGAAGAACGGTGCACGACACGCCGTACTCCTCGCGATCATAGCCGCGCACGAACTCCGGCCGCCCGATGTACTTCTGGAGCACGGTCTCGTCGCGACCGACCGAGATGCTCGTCTGTGCGCGCCCGGCCAGCGTCAGGAAGTTGAACAGGATCGGGAAATACCGGCGGTAGTCAGCCTGGTACTCGATCCATCGATACGACCCGATCGTCGGCTCGATCTGGAACCGGTATCGCCGCCCCGCTATCGGCCCCGTGTAACCGAACAGTGTGTTGTCGGAGACGTACGCGATGTATGGCGCGCCGTACGTGATTCCCAGGCGATTGACGATGCTGTCCACGCGCTGGAACGGGTAGACGATGCCGTTGTTCACATCGATGTTCCGCGAGTACCACCACGTCTGCCGGTCGACGTTGTTGAGACTCCCACCGAACTCGATGCGCGTGAATCTGTTCAGGGGATGGGCGCCGATGGCGAACGCCTGACGGGTGATGAAGCGGGTGATCGCCTGGTTCTGGTCGTAGATCCCGTCTCCGAGATCCACGTAGTCATCGGCGGTGAGGTACCAGGTAGGCGCTTGCAGTGCGCCCACGGTGAACTGCGTCCGCCGCCCCATGCTCGTGTACGCCGCGAGCAGATACGCTTCGCTCAGCCGCCCGTTCACCTGGCCGGCGAACGCGAGGCGATGGTCGCCGAGCAGGTCGCTGAGGACGATCGTCGTGCCGCCGAACACGCCGCGTCCGAAGTTGTCCTGCGCGTACCCGATGCTCGGCCGCGAGATGTATTCGGGCTGGAATCCGACCTTGTACCCGTATTTCCGGAACGTGGTGGTATCGGGGAGCGCGATCGCCGCGCTATCCAGGAGCTGCGCGACACTCACCACCGTCTCGGCGCGCTCGGCCGTCGTTGGCAGACTCGCCGATGCGCGGACCCCGGTGGCGCCGCGATAGACCGAGATGTCGTGCGGCACGGAGTCCTTGTTCGCGAGCGCGCGACGGCCGAAGACGCTCGTGTCGCCCGACACGGCGTTCACCGAGTCCCTGGCTTGCGACGCGGGCGATGGCACGGTCGGGGGCTGCGCCGCGACGGCCCCGCCCCCCGAGTCGGTGCGCTGGCCGCTCTGCGCGACCACCGGGCCCTTCGTGGCTGTCGTATCGCGATACGGCTCCTTCATCAGCCGGCGCGGATTGTTCACCGACCATACGCTGTAGTCGCCGTTCTCGTAGTAGCCGAAGGCGAGCCGGTCGGCCTCTCGGGCCCACGTGATGACCGGGCTGTACTCCGTCACCGCGAGGACGGCCCCGACCACGTTCGTGATCTGGAAGTGGTCCTTTCGGTCGAAGTCGTAGATGAAGATGTTGGGGATGCCCGTTCGGTCGGAGACGAAGGCGATGGACTTGCCGTCGGGCGACCACATCGGGTTCAGGTTCTGCCCGGCCTGGTTCGCGACGACCGTGACGCGCCCGGACTCCATATCGTACAACGAGATCTGCCAGCGGCTGAACTTGAGTGCCTCGAAGTCCGTCTGCGGACCGCGGTCCGACGCGAACGCGATCGTCTTGCCGTCGGGAGACCATTGGGGCTGCAGGTCGCCGTGCCGGTCATTGGTAAGCCGGCGCAGGTTGCGTCCGTCTCGGTCGACGACGTAGAGGTCCGTGATCCCGCCCTTGCTGCCGCTGAACACGAGCTGGCGGCCGTCGGGCGACCACGCCGGGCTCGTGACGCCCTCGAGCGGGAGGTCGAAGCGGAACGTCGTCTTCCGACGCCGGACGTCGAGCAGGTAAAGGACATCGCGTCCCTCGCGCTGCGCGGTGAACGCGAGGGACCGGCCATCCGGAGAGAACGAGCTCTGCGAGTACAGCAGGCGGAGCTCCTCGAAGTTCGGATCGGTGGTGGACTTCACGAGCCGCTTGATCCGCTTGCCAGTCTCACCGTCACCGAGCCAGAGGTCGGGGAACACCTCGCCGCGCAGGAAGCTGCCGAGTGAGATGAATGCGATGTGCTTCCCGTCGCTCGAGAGCGCAGGTGCGAGGAACAGACTCCCACCGCTCCGGCGCTCCGTCAGCAACGGCTGAGAGAACTTGCGCGCGCGATCCAGGTTCGCGATCTGCGGCAGGTGCTTCGTCTGCATCGCCTCGCGCCACTCGTCGCTCAGATCCTCCAGTGACAGCCCCGTCTCGCGCTTGAAGGCGCGCTCGATCCCGACGTTAGGCGCCGAGTTCAGCACCTCGCCGATGATCTCGTCGCCCCAGCGGTTCCCGACGTACTCCCACAGCGCCTCGCCGTACCGGTACGGGAAGTACTGGTCGGGACGAACCGTCATCTGCTCGATCGTCGGGAGACGGCCGTTCAGCGCCGCGTCGCGAACCCACGCCTGCGTGAGTACGTGCCCGGGACCACCGGCCAGGTACTCGGCCATCCCTTCCATGAACCAGAGCGGCGGGTCGACCTGCGCCAGCGTCTGTAACCCGGCGCCGGCACGACCCCGCGCGAAGATGTCGTACTGGAACGCGTGCACGAGCTCGTGGGACAGCACGTGCTCGAAGCTCCGGTAATCCCCGGTGAAGGGGAGGAGGATCCGATGCCGCAGCGCCTCGGTCACGCCGCCCGTTCCCTCGCCCAGATCGCCGGTGACGTTGTTCTGGCCGAAGTCACCGCGCGAGGAGTACAGAATGAGCGGCTTCTTTTCCCGGAACTGGTGATTGAGCAGGCGCGAGAGGCGCGCGTACGACCGCTCGGCCATTCGGGCCGCGTCCATCGCGGCCGCATGTTCTTCCGGGTAGTAGTGGACGAGGAAATGCTCCGTTTCGACCACGGTCCATCGGAAGCGGTCGTACTGCACCTGGTTCTGGCCGAAATACGACTGTGCGTCGAGCCGCGCCGCGCCGCCCGTGAGACCTGACACGGCGACGAGCGCAGACGCCAGGGCGCCCGCCCTCACGAGACTCATTTGAGTGCTCCTTGCTGCTGATCGACCGCTACGACGGCCGCGTCGCTCCACAGGCGTTCGAGTTGATAGAACTCGCGGAGCGTCGGGTGGAATATGTGGACGATCATGTCCACGTAGTCGAGGAGCACCCAGCGACCTTGCTGGACCCCCTCCACGTGATGAGCGCGCGTGCCCTCCTTGCGTAACTCCTCGAGGACGTGCTCCGCCACGCTGCGAACGTGCGTGTCGGAGGTACCGCTCGCAATCACGAAGTAGTCGGTCATGTCGGTGACGCCGCGCACGTCGAGCAGCACGACATCATTGGCTTTCAGATCGAGACACAGCGCGGCAGCGCGTTGCGCCAGCGCCGCTGGAGCGGGCGCGGTGGGACCGGTCATTCGGAGCAGTCGGGTCCGATTCGGTTGTTGTAGGCAATCACGGGCACAAGGTTCCGCATGGACGTGACCGCCCGTGATGGGCCGACCCGTGCGGACCTCGTCGCCCAAGCATAATGTGCGTGCGCGCCGGCCGATACCCGAAAAATTCGCGCCCGAAACGCGAGGCCGGGCCGGACGCGCGATGCGCGTCCGGCCCGGCCTCCAACGTTTCGATCCGTCCCGCGTGACCTCGCGCGTGCTA
>DASURJ010000026.1:0-2659 GCA_036280115.1 Gemmatimonadaceae bacterium | reverse complement strand
CGGCGTCGATACTGTCCTGATTCACCGCGGGGGTGGGAGAGACGGGCGGTGGTGGTTGTCGCCGGCAGGCGCTCGCGCCCGCGGCGACGGTAGCGGCAACCAGCAGCATGCGTGGGATGCGATAGTTCATGTTCGTGCGCTCCGAGTTGAGTTCGTGCGGAAGTTAGGGCGTTCGAGCGAGAACGCGAGACCACGCCGCCAACCGGGCGCCGCCCGCGCGCGTGAGCTGCCGCGCACGCCCGGTCTCCGTATCGAGCACGAAGAGCTGCTTCGTACCCGTGCGACTCGAGGTGAACACGAGATGCCGGCCGTCTGGAGCCCATGCCGGATCCTCGTTGATGCCCTCGCTCGTCAACTGCTTCATGCTGCGGTCGCGCAGTGAGATCGTCATGATCTGAAACCGTCCGG
This sequence comes from Gemmatimonadaceae bacterium, assembly GCA_036280115.1. Classification (GTDB taxonomy): domain Bacteria; phylum Gemmatimonadota; class Gemmatimonadetes; order Gemmatimonadales; family Gemmatimonadaceae; genus JAJKIV01. The sequence goes on along the minus strand of DASURJ010000026.1, from coordinate 2,251 downwards.
CCACTTGCGACTGGAAGGCGACGACCCGTCCATCGGGCGACCACGTGGGATTGGACCGATAGCTCTGATCGCCGGCGAGATACGTCGTCAACAGCTCGACGTTGGAGCCATCGACGTCGGCGGTATACACCTCGGGGTGTCCCGAGCGGCTCGACGTGAATGCCAGGCGCCGGCCGTCGGGACTGAAGGACGGCGATACGTTATCACTGCCACGCCCGATTGTAATGCGACGCGGGTCACCGCCGCCCGGGTAGGAAACCGCCACGAGGTCGGTGCCGGCCTCCTCCCCGAAGGCCCAAACGAGGAGCGATCCGTCCGGAGAAAACTCCGGCGTGATGTTGAGACCGACGCGCTGACTGATGACTCGAGGCGACCCGCCCTGCGCGTCACGCACGACGATCTGCGTTCCCCGCGGTCCAAAGTTGCTGTACGCAATCGACTGCCCCGATGGATGCCATGCGGGTGAAAGCGCGGTCCCCTGCCCCGTGATGGCGCGCTCGCCGTGCCCATCGCTGTCCACGACGTGTATTCGCCCGCCGCGGACGAACGCTACGCGTGTCTGTGCGGCGCCGCGCGTCCCGGTGATCCATCGCTCGATCTCATCGGACACGCCATGAAGCGCCATGCGCCACGAGTCGCTCAGCGCGGGGAGCGGAAGCGAGAAATCACGCGTGTCGAGTATCCGGGCCGCGGCAACGTCGTGCACCGCGATGCGCACACCGGTCGTCGTGGATGTTGCCTGCACGATCGCGAGCGCCCCGAGCGTCTTCCACAACTGGTAGTTCATCGATGCGCCCTGCGCGCGCGCGACTTCGGTGACCCCGGATCCTTCGCGCCCGATAATCTCGACGCGGTCACCGAAATCGAGATCCCGTTGCACGATCGCGCGAACGCTGTCGATATGCGGTCCACTGACCGGAAGGACGACGACGCCCGGCCGGGTTCCCGGCTGATAGGTGAGGCCGATGCGCACGCCGCGCTGCGCGGTCGTATCCTGCGCGGCGAGCGGCGCGGTAATGGCGAGCGCGGCGACGGCCGCGAGCGAGACGAGCGTGTGAAGGCGAGATATCAACGCAGCACCCGTGGATCGAAGCTGAAGATGACTGGCAGCACATCGTCGGGAAATCCGTCGGGCAGCGGTCCAAATGCCCCCGCGCGCGCCGCCGCTTCGACGGCGCCCATTGCGTCCTGATCGAACTCGAAGTTCCCCGACCGTGAGCTGATGCGAATGTCGGCGACCGACCCGTCCCGACGAAGCAGAAACGTAACCTCGGCGCTCAGCGCGCCACGCCGCGGGGGGTCGAATCGCTTCGCGATCTGCCGAACGATGTTCTGAAGATACGCCGGATATGGGAATTCGATCCCCTCCGTGCGCACGGTGGCGACGTCGGTCCCGCGATCGCCAGTTGCGCCGCCTCCCGCAGGCTGCGCGGGCGCCGTCTCAGCGGGTTTTGTCGTCGTCGGAGCCGCCGTCGGCGTCGCGGGGGCAGGCTGTGCGCGCGTCTTCGGCGGGGGCTTTGGCGTTGGGGGCGCAGCCATCTCCTGGGGGCGTCGCTCGGCTCTTGGTGGTGTGGCCGCTGGACGCTCGGGTTGCGGCTGTGGCTGCGGCGTGACGATGCCTTCCTGACGCGGACCGGGCGGCGCGGCGACCAGATCGACCCGGTAGATCGGCGGGCGCGCCGCCTCCGGATCGGGACGCGCGAAGATGAGCGGCACCGCGACCGCGAGATGCATCAGGAGCGACACGCCAAGCGTCGGTGCCAGGCGTGCGCGCTCGCGCACGCGTCGTCGCGGCACTACCGGACGTCCTCCGGTTCGGCGACGAGCCCGACATCGCCGACGCCGGCGGTGCGCATCACGGCGAGTACGCGCACGACCGTCCCGTACGGCACGCCCTGGTCGGCGCGCAGATACACGCCGTCCCGCCCGCGCGACGATGCAAGAGCGCGGAAGCTCGCACGGAACTCCGGGTACGTGAGTCGAGTCTGGTCGACGAAGATTTGCCCACGCCGATTCACGGTGACGACGAGACCCTGCTTCGGCTCGAGCGGCCGCGCCTCGGCGCGCGGAAGCGCAACGTCGACACCGCCCTGCATGATCGGCGCTGTGATCATGAAGATGACCATGAGCAGCATCATGACGTCGATCAGCGAGACGACGTTGATCTCTCCATTGAGCGGCATGCGTTGCCGTCCGCGTCGCATCAGCTCTGATCCTCGGTGTGCGTCACGAGCCCGATGAACCGCAGATA
>DASURJ010000025.1:0-2315 GCA_036280115.1 Gemmatimonadaceae bacterium | reverse complement strand
TCGCCGGCGCTTCTCGCGCCGGTATTCGAGCGCGTCGAGCGCGAGATCCATGCGACGTTCGTCCCCGACGACGCGCACTCGCCGGCAAACCGGCTACTGCTCGAGGGCGCGCGTCGGCTCGGGTGGCGCGCGGGAGCCGGGCGGATCAACGCGCGCGGCTGTCTGCGCACCGGGTTCTGCGGCCAGGGCTGTCGCTACGGCGCCAAGCAGAGCGTAGACCGCGTGTACGTCGCGCGCGCGACCGCCGCGGGGGCTCGCCTGCTACCCGACGCGCGAGTCGAGCACGTCGAGATCATCGAGCGCGACGGCTCGGCGACGAGCGTCGCGCGCGCAAGTCGCCGCACGATGCCACCTCTCAAGCGCATACACGTGACGCGCGTCGATCGGCACACGCGTCGGCCTCACAGCAGCGTCGTTGTGGAAGCACCGGTGGTCGTGCTCGCCGCCGGCGCCATCTCGACGCCGGTGATTCTTCAGCGGTCGGGGCTGGGCGGCGGCGGCGTGGGGCGATATCTGCGCCTGCACCCGACGACCGCGACGCTCGGCGAACACGCGTCGGACGTGTATGCGGCCGGCGGCATTCCACAGTCGGCCGTGTGCGACGAGTTCATTCGCCGCGACGATCGCGGCTACGGGTTCTGGATCGAGTGCGCGCCGACGCATCCCGCGCTCGCCGCGATCGCGGTACCGGGGATCGGCGAGGCCCATCGCGACCTCATGCGTCGCGCACGCCGCACGACAAACCTCATCTCGCTCGTGCGGGATGGCTCCGACCTCGACGCGTCGAACGGGGCGGTCACGGTGACCTCGCGCGGACGCCGGCAAATCTCGTATCGCGTGGGCCCACGCGACCGTGAGAATCTCATCGCGGGGGTGCAGGCCGCCGCGCGGATTCTGCTCGCGGCCGGTGTAACCGACGTGTGGACGCTGCACACGCACGGCGAGCCGATTCGTCATGAGCGCGACGTCGTGGCGCTGCGCGATCGCGGGTGGGGCCCGCACGACCTCACAATGTTCTCGGCACACGTGAACGGCACCTGCCGGCTCGGGACCGATCCTCGCGTCTCGGGTGTCGACCCGAGCGGTGAGCGCTTCGGCGCGCGAGGCATCTACGTCGTCGACGGATCGCTCTTTCCGACGGGGCTCGGCGTCAATCCGCAGCTCACGATCATGGCGCTCGCGACAGTGATCGCGGAGCGGATGGTCGACGCCGGTGCAGTCTGACCGCGGCCGGCGGCAGCCGTTTCGCCATGAGCCCGCTGGTCGATGGGTCCCGGCCCGCACTAGCTTTCTCACACCTTTCCTCATAGCCCGGAGCTCTGCCACGTGTCGGAATCTGCCGTGACTACCGCGACCGCGCTCGACGAGCTGTGCATCAATACCGTCCGCACGCTCTCCATGGACGCCGTGCAGAAGGCGGAATCGGGGCATCCCGGCACGCCCATGGCGCTCGCGCCGCTCGCGTATGTGCTCTTCACGCGGCACATGCGGCACAACCCGGCCGATCCGGCGTGGCCGAATCGGGATCGCTTCGTGCTTTCGGCGGGGCACGCGTCGATGCTCCTCTACAGTGCACTGTACCTGAGTGGCTACGACGTCACGCTCGAGGACCTGAAGCAGTTCCGGCAATGGCAGAGTCGCACGCCCGGGCATCCGGAATACGGACACACGCCGGGCGTCGAGACCACGACGGGTCCGCTCGGGCAGGGCGTCGCGAACTCCGTCGGCATGGCGATGGCGGAGTCGCACCTCGCGGCGGTGTTCAATCGCGAAGGGCACGACATCGTCGATCACTACACGTACTTCATCTGCAGCGACGGCGACCTCATGGAGGGGATCTCCCACGAGGCCTGCTCGTTCGCCGGTCACTTCAAGTTCGGGAAGCTGATCGGGTTCTACGACGACAACCGGATCACGATCGACGGCTCTACGGAGCTGACCTACTCGGATGACGCCGGCGCACGGTTCGAGGCGTATGGGTGGCACGTTCAGCACGTTGCCGACGTCAACGACCTCGACGCGCTGGACGCGGCCATCGAGTCGGCGAAGGCGGAGACGGGACGCCCGTCGATGATCGTCTGCCGCACGCACATTGGCTACGGGAGCCCGCACAAGCAGGACACGGCGAAGGCGCACGGCGAGCCGTTAGGCGAGGCAGAGATCAAGCTCACGAAGCGGAACCTCGGCTGGCCCACCGAGGAACCTTTCCACGTTCCGGACGAGGCGCTCGCTCACTGGCGCAAGACGCAAGCTCGAGGGGCGGCCTTCCACGAGGGGTGGCGCCGCCAGCTCATCGCCTACGCGAAGGCCCACCC
>DASURJ010000024.1:0-4200 GCA_036280115.1 Gemmatimonadaceae bacterium | reverse complement strand
GCGTTAGGCGACTGGCAGCTCGGGGACCAGTATTACGACCGGATGATGGGGGCGACTGCACTGGACGTGACCGAAGCGGTACGGCGCTACCTCACGCCGGAGCGGGCCGCGTGGGTGATGTACCGGCCGACGAGCGCCGAGCCGATCGCGCCGGACGGGGACGCCGCGCTCGCGCTGCTGACGTCGGAACCGGTGGCGCCGCTTCCGCCCGCGCCGCGGATCGCCGAGGGTGCGGGCACGGGCCGCCCGCGCCGCCTGATAGCCGAGCGCGAGGAGGCCGGTGTGCGCGTCTACCGCACGGCTGGCGGCGTTCCCGTGCTCGTGCGCCGCCGGCCCGAGGCGCCCATCACGCACGTGGGCGTCTACGCGTTAGGCGGAGCCGCGAGCGAGGCGCCCGCGCTGGGCGGGCTGTCGACGCTGCTCGTGCGGACGTCGCTCAAGGGCACCGACCGGCGGTCCGCCGCCGCGATTGCCGAAGAGTCCGAGATGCTCGGCGCCGTGCTCGGAACGAGCGCTACCGCCGACGGGATCGGCTGGACGGTTTCCGTGCCGGCGGCGCGCGTCGCGTCTGCGGTGGACCTCCTTGCCAACGTGGTGCAGCAGCCCACGTTCCCCGACGATGCCCTCGACGTCGAGCGCGCCGTCGCGATCTCGAACGTGGCCCAGCAGCGCGACGACATGTACCGCTACCCGGTGCGCCTCGCGGTCCAGGCCGCGTACGGTAGCCATCCGTACGCGCGCTCCGTGCTCGGGACGGAAGAGACGCTCGCCGCCATCGAGGCGAGCGCCGTCCGTGCGTGGCATCGCGACCGGGTTCTTCGTTCGAACGCGGCGATCGCCGTCGTGGGGGAGGGCGATCCGGACGAGCTCGCGGCGCTCGTTGCGGCGTATTTCGGGGAGCTCGAGGCCTCCGCGACCGAATCACTCACCCCTCCGACGTGGCCGACGGCGGTGGAGGTGCTCACCGAATCGCGCGACAAGGCGCAGACGGCGCTCGTGGTGGCGTTCCAGGGGCCAGCGCGCCGCGACGATGACAGGTTCGCTGCGGATCTCATCGCGGGCGTGGCGAGCGGATTGGGCGGACGTTTTTTCGATGAGCTGCGTGACCGTCAGTCGCTCGCGTACACCGTTCAGGCGTTCGCGAGCCAGCGCATGCACGCCGGGATGTTCATCTCGTACATCGCGACGTCGCCCGAGCGCGAAGAGGTAGCACGGCGCGGGCTCCTCGCCGAGTTCGCGAAGCTCCGCGACGCCGACGTGTTCGCGGAGGAACTGGACCGGGCGAAGCGGTACGCGATCGGCACCCGAGCCATCCGGCAGGAGAGCGGCGGGTCGGTGCTCGCGGAGATCGTGGACGCGTGGCTCTACGGGTCCGGGCTCGCGGAGCTCGAGGAGCACGACGATCGCGTCATGGCGGTGACACCTGCGCAGATGCGCGCGGTTGCCGATCGGTATTTCGTTGAAGAACGCCGCGTGGAGGGGATTGTCCGCGGGGTACCGAAGACGGTGTAGCGCTCCGCTGTCATTCCGAGCCGGGTACCCGCGAAGCGGGTGATGAGGAATCGCAGTCATCCCGGCAGAGGGGCCCCTCTACCAGCAGCCCTGCGATTCCTCACTGCGCTCGGAATGACAGTGTCATGTCAACCGGCCCAATTCATTCCGAAGGCGGCCTGACGATCTTCCCCATGAACAGGATCGTCCCGGAAAGCCGCTCGCGGATCGCAAACACGAACGGGCGGTCCACGCGAATCACGCCCGGCCCGCAGGCGCACACGACCTTCACCTCGACCGAGGTGACCGCCGCCGCTTCGGTACCTTCCTCGTGGACGTCCACGTACGACTTCTGCTTCACCGTGTTGATGTAGAGCCGGTCTCCCTCGGGGGACATGCGAGTGAAGTCCGCGAGGCCACCTTCGAACGGACGCTGCATGCCTAACGCCTTGAGCTGATCGTTGAGCTCCGCCTCCCAGCGAAGCCGGAACTTCGGCAGGTAGAGCTCCACCTCGCTGGTCGTCGCGAACGTGAGCGCGCTTTCCCAGGCTTCAGGGGTGAGGGACGACACGACGTCGCCGATCGACTTGCCCGGTCGCGGGAGCAGGATCGTCATGGCGTAGGCGTCGCCACCGTACGGCAGCTCCACGACCTGCAGGTCGGACGTCTGCGCCACGCGCAGCACGTCCGTCTTCTTCATCATCTCGATCGGCGCTGTCGTCCCGTCGATCGTCGTGAACTGGTCCGGGCGCGTCTGGCTCTTGTCGAAGCGCGTGGTCCACGAACCGTTGAAGTAGATGGCGTTGATCAGGTACATCACGACGTCCGCATCGATCGGCGCGTCGACGATCTCCCTGATCTTGCCATTCGTGGCCGAGCTCACCCAGTCGTTGATCGCGGGGACTGCGCTCGGCGCGTCGAAGTCCAGCCCGGCGACTCTGGCGTCGAAGTACACGCGCGCTTCCTCGAGGAACGCTTGCTCGAACGGGAACGTCGCCCGATACCAGATCGAGTTCGCGATCCTGAAGTCGACGTTCGGATCGAGCGCACGCAGCAGCTCGATGAGCGAGCGGTACGACGCGTTGATCTCGCTCCGCGATGCCGACCCGAACGCGAGCGCCTGACGCATCTGCTCGAACGTCTCGCCCTCTGCGCCGTTCATCGTCATGCCGAGTGCCATGGATGCGCTCAGCGGCGACATGAAGATGTTCGAGTCGCCGCGGGTGCGATCGAGCTCTCGCAGCAGGCCAAAGCCGAACGCATTACTCGCCTGGATGACGCTTTGCTCGCTGGCGGAGAGCGCGCGCGGCAACTCGGTGATGCGGGGCGCGCGCCCTGCCGGCCCGGACGGGTCGTTACACGCGGCGACGAGTGCGGCGAGAACGAACAGACCTCTCAGACGCATTGGCTCCTCGGGGTGGGGTGTGTTGGGCCAAACCCGAGGTCGGGTAGAGACGTCACAGCAAGCAGCAGGGCAGCCATCAGCCATCAGCAAGACGGAACCCTCGGGATGCCTCTCTTTACCAAGAGGAGCATCCCGAGGGTTCTCGCTTTGCTGATAGCTGATGGCTGCTAGCCTCTCTACTGCGTCTCCGCCATCGCCGCGACCGCCCGCTCGAGCGTCGCGAGCGCGGGGCGAACTCGCCCGCCTGGCGCGCGGAGGCCCGTGGCCATGTCGTAGTCCCCGGCCCCCTCGACGATCAGCCCCTTCACCTGCTCGCGGCTCGTCGCCCACGCGAGCGTCCCCCATAGCGCGCGCGCCTGACTGGGCTCGCCGTGGGTCACCGGGAAGGCACCCGCGCCGAACACCCAGTGCGGCTTGGTCGAGCCGCGCATCCACCGGTCCGCGACGCGAAGCCTCGCCGCGAGCGACGCGCCACCGTCGTACGACGGGTAGAAGGAGAACCCCACGACGTCGATGGGGGACCCTCGTTGGTTTGCCCAGGCATAGAGCGCGCTGTCCGCGCCCACGAACGCCGAGGCGGCGACACCCACGCGGACGCGGTTGCTCACGCGGCGCGTGTTCGCCGCGGCGAGCCGGTGATACTCCTGCCACCACGCGAGCGGCACGCGCCCCATCGCCCGCGTTCCTTCCGTGTACGGGTTGCGTGCGGGCACGATGATGTCCGGTCGCAGCCGCCGAACGATCCGGTCGACCGCCGCGAGCCGAGCGCGCATGTGCGCGGACGGCGACTGCCGGAACGACTCGCGCGCGGTCCGGTCGTACCCGACCGAGACGATGAGCATCATGCTGTCACGGCGTTCTTCCTCGAGCGATCGCGCCAGCGAATCGAGGGCGCCGGCCCGCGCGCCGGCCGGATCGATCACGACCGAGATCGCCCCGACGCCGACGGAATCGACGAGCGCGAGATCGCTCCGGAGCGCGAGCGGTGGCGGTGCGTCACCCAGGGCAGGCAGAAGCCGGAGCCCGATCACGAAGTCCCCGCGCGGGCGCTCCTGGAGCCGGTCGAACGCGTACATCCCGTAGCTCTGCACCGCGATGAGCGCGCTCGGCATCTCGGCGACGAACAACACGGTGAACGCGAGCGCGACCACCGCCAGCGTGCCGCGGACCGTCGCGCTCGCGCGCCAGCGTGCCGGGTATGCCGGCGCGAGGAACGGCAGCGCCACCGCGAGCGGTGAAGAGAGGGCGGCGCGCCCGAGCAGCAGGCCTAACGCGCTCGACTGGGCCGCGGCGACGGCGAGCGC
>DASURJ010000023.1:0-5298 GCA_036280115.1 Gemmatimonadaceae bacterium | reverse complement strand
GGACGGCCCGCTCGTGTCCCGGTTGCACCGCCAGGTGCAGCGCCGGGTAGCGACGGCCGGCGGCGATAACCGCTGAACGCATCTAAGTGGGAAGCGCCCCCCGAGATGAACCCTCCCGGAGGCTTGACCTCCCTGAAGGGCCGTCGGAGACGACGACGTCGATAGGCCGCCCGTGGACGGTGGGCAACCACCTCCGAGCGCAGCGGTCCTAATCGCCCGTGCGGCTTGACTACTCCCCAGCTTCACGCTGGGAGAATTCTCGACCGCAGAGCACGCAAATGCATGAGCGCATCGCCCACGCGATGCGTCCCGCGAACTACCTCGCTCCTTCTCTTTTCGCTGTGCCGCGAGCGCACAGTCGACGATCGACCCGCTGGCTATCAGTCGCCATGGTCGATGCTCCACCTGTCGATGCCCGCACTCGCACGGCAGCGTCCTCGTGACACTGCCGCACGTCATTGGCTGCGACTGATAGCCGACGACTGAAGCACGAACGACAATCGAGCTCGCTGGCGACTAGAGCGTAGGGGCCACACCCGTTCCCATCCCGAACACGGTCGTTAAGCCCTACAGCGCCGATGGTACTCCGACCGAGAGGTCGCGGGAGAGTAGGCCGTCGCCGGCACCTCCAACAGGCGGGTCACCCTAACGGGTGGCCCGCTTTTTTCTCGTCTCCACACCATGCGAAAACCGTGGGATCGGGGTGTGGTGGAATTCGCGGTCGGCGCGGCGGCCGGCGCGCTCATCGTCCGCGAGCGCCAGCGGCGCAACGTCGCCGAACGACTCGCCGCCGCCGTGCTCGAGACGCTGCTGCGCGCCATCGACGCGAACGACAACGAGACCGGCGGACACGTCCGGCGCGTCGCGCGATACGCGCTCATTCTCGCCGACGCCGCCGACCTCGATGCGCGCGAACAACGGAACGTCGAACGCGTCGCGCTCTTCCACGACATCGGGAAAATCGACGAAGCATTGTTCGACATCATCCACGACAACAGCAAGCTCACTCCCGAAGAGCTGCGCGCCGTGCGAACGCACCCGCAGCGCGGTGCCGAGGTGCTCGCTCCGCTGGCCGCGTTCTATCCCGAACTCGCGGACGGGGTGCTGTCGCACCACGAACGGTGGGACGGCAAAGGGTACCCCCGTAAGCTCCGCGGCAATGCGATCCCAATCGCCGCACGCATTGTCTCCATCGCGGACTCGTTCGACGCAATGACGTTCACGCGACGCTATCAGAGTGCGCGGAGCTTCGAGGACGCCACGGAAACGCTCATGGCAGGGCGCGGTACGCAGTTCGACCCCAACCTGGTCGACCTCTTTCTCTCGCCGCCCGTGATTCAGGCGGCGACGGAAGTCCTCGAGGCGGATCATCGCCCGCGCCCACGACGGGCTCCGCGGACGCGCCAGCGCAAGGAGACCCCCCTGCCGAAGCTCAGCTTCCGATGGCGGACGACAACGCCCGCGCCGCACGCTCGGGGTCGGCGGCGGCGAAAATCGTCCTGATGACCGCCACACCCATCGCACCCGCCTCGCGCACCTGCCGGGCATTCCGCTCGTCGATGCCACCAATGCCGATCGCGGGCAGGCCGGTGAGCAGTGCCAGACGCGCGAACTCCGCGACGCCGATGGCATCACCGGCCTCGGGCCTGGACGCAGTGCCGAACACGGGCCCGATCCCCACGTAGTCGGCACCAACGACGTCTCGCACCTCCTTCTCGGTGCCCACTGACGTGCCGATGATGAACCCCGCCGGCACGACACGCCTGAGCGCGGCGGCCGGGATCTCGTCGGTGCCGACGTGTACCCCCGCGGCACCAGCAGCGAGCGCCACGTCAGCGCGGCCATTCACGACGACCGGAACGGGAAGCGTGTCGACGAGCGCTCGCGCGATCGCCACGAGGTCGCGTGGGTCGATGTCCTCGAGCCGTAGCTGCACCATCGTTGCGCCGCCGCGGACCGCTGCGGTCGCGCGGTCCGCGAGGCCCGCGGTACCGTCACGCAGGTCGTCCGTGATCGCGACCAGACGCAGAGATTCGGGAATCGGCAAATCGGGATCGGGAATCGGGAACAGCGGATGCCGAGGCGATCACTCGTGTGTCGCGCCAGACGCCGACGCGGCCGTTTCCGGGCTTATCGGCGCCGGCTGGGCGGAGGCGGATTCTCGCGGCGGATCTGATCTCGCGCGGCCGTGTGCTCCGAGTACGTGCGGCGAAACTCGTGGTGGCCATCGGGGTGAGCGACGAAATACAGATAGGGCACGTTCGCCGGGAAGAGCGCTGCCTCAATGCTGGCGACGCCCGGCGAGGCGATCGGCCCCGGCGGCAGTCCCGGGTGCTTGTACGTGTTGTATCGCGAGTCGACCTCGAGGTCCTTGTACAGCACGCGGTCCACGTGTTTGCCGAGTGCGTACTGCACCGTCGGGTCCGCCTGCAGCAGCATACCGATCTTCAGCCGGTTGTGATACACGGCCGAGATCACCGGCCGCTCCTCGGCGAGCCGTGCTTCTTTCTCCACGATCGACGCCAGCGTCAGGATGTCATGCCGCGACATGGCGAGCTCCTGGAGGCGCGAATTCCATTCGGGTTTCCACACTCGCTCGAACCGTGACACGAGCGTCCGAACCGCTTCCCGCGATGTGGTGCCCGCGGCGAACGTGTAGGTGTCCGGAAAGAGGTAGCCCTCGAGTGTCGGCGTCGGGACGTCGAGGCGTTGTCGCAGCGACGAGTCGGTGGCCGCGACAAGGATCGATTCGGGTGGAACGGAGAGCGCACGTCCGAGCGTCTGGGAGATGCCCGCGAGCGAGAAGCCTTCGGGAATGGTGACCGTGTGGACGAGCCCTTTGCCACGGGTCAGGGCATCGAGCACATCACTCCAGGACGAGCCGGGCTCGAAGAGATACGTGCCGGCCTTGAGCTCGCGGTCGCGCCCGCGAGCCGACGCGTAGAATCGGAAGAGTCGGGGCGACGTGATGACGCCGGCGCGCTCGAGCGAGTCGACGGCAGCGCTGAAACTGGAGCCCGCCGGGACGGTGACGCGAACGCTTCGCGTGTTCGACGAGCCGCACCCCGCGACGAGCCCTGCGGCGAGCGCCGCGCTAGCGAGGAGTGCGCGGCGGCTCGGGAGGCGGCGCCTAACGAGGTCAGCGCAGCGAGAGAGCATGCTGCAGCAGGAGGGTTGCAGCCATGGCGTCGACATCGCCCTTCCGGCCTCGGGTGGAACCGCCCATCTCACGGATGGCGCGCAGCGCAGCCGCGGTGGTGTAGCGCTCGTCAACGAGACGCACCGGAAGCCCGGTTCGTTTCTCCAGCTCGGCGGCCACGTGCCGCGCCTCGACGGCGCGCGGCGTATCGTCACCGTTCTCGTCGAGCGGAAGGCCGACGACGAACCCCTCCACCTCGAGCTCCGCGCCACGGCGAATCATCTCGGCGACGGGAGGGCGTTTGCCCCGGCGGCGCTCGATGAACCCGGCGGGCGACGCAATGGTCCCCGACGGGTCACTCACAGCCAGACCGACGCGACGGTCTCCGTAATCGATCGCAAGCAGACGCAACGCCTACCCCACTACCCGCCCTGCGCCATCTGGACGAAGAACTCCTTGTTGTTCTTCGAGCGAGAGAGCTGCTTGAGGAGAAACACGATCGCTTCGTCGGGCGGCATGTCACCCAGGAAATTACGCAGGAGATAGACCCGATTGATCTCCTCCTGCGTGAGCAGCAGTTCTTCCTTACGGGTCCCGGACTTGTTGATGTCGATCGCGGGGAAGATGCGCCGGTCAGCGATCTTCCGGTCGAGCACGAGCTCCATGTTCCCCGTGCCCTTGAACTCCTCGAAGATCACCTCGTCCATGCGGGACCCGGTCTCGATGAGGGCGGTGGCGACAATAGTCAGCGATCCGCCCGCTTCGATGTTGCGCGCCGAACCGAAGAATCGCTTCGGCTTGTGCAACGCGGTCGCCTCGACGCCGCCGGAGAGAATCTTCCCCGTGTGCGGAGCGATGGTGTTGTGCGCGCGCGCGAGGCGCGTGATCGAGTCGAGCAGGATCACGACATCCTTGCCGTGCTCGACGAGCCGCTTTGCCTTCTCGATCACCATGTCCGCGACCTGCACGTGCCGGTCCGCGGGCTCGTCGAAGGTGGAGCTGATCACCTCGGCACGCCCCACGCTCTGTTGCATGTCCGTCACCTCCTCGGGCCGCTCGTCGATCAGCAGGATGATGAGCGAAACCTCGGGGTGATTCGCGACGATGGCATTGGCCATCTTCTGCAGCAGAATGGTCTTTCCGGCGCGCGGCGGCGCGACGATGAGCCCGCGCTGTCCCTTGCCTAGCGGGGCGATGAGGTCCACGACGCGCATGCTGAGATCGCCGTTCGGCGCTTCGAGACGGAGGCGCTCGTCCGGGTAGCGCGGGCGCAGGTTATCGAAGGCGACACGCTGTTTCGCCAGCTCGGGCGAGTCGCCATTGATGGATTCGACCTTCAACAGGGCCAAGTACCGCTCCCATTCCTTTGGCGGTCTGACTTGGCCCGCGACGGCGTCGCCGGTACGTAGGTCGAACCGCTTGATCTGCGATGGTGAGACGTAGATGTCGTCGGGACCATAGAGATAGTTCCAGTCCTGACTGCGAAGGAACCCGTAGCCTTCCGGGAGGATCTCGAGCACTCCCTCGCCGCGCAGCACCGTCTCCGAGTCGAGCAGGTTCTGCTCGATGCGGAAGATCAGCTCCTGCTTCCGCAGGCCCGACGTGTTGGAGATGTTGAGTCCCTCCGCCAATTCCTGCAGCTCGGCGACGGACTTGCGCTTCAGTTCAGCGATATCCACTGGCGGGATCCGGAGGACCACTCGTGGCGGCGCGATGGCCGTGCCGCAGGCCGAGCGGGAGGAGAAGGGCGAGGGGACGGAAAGCCGGCGGGACGACGCGCGGAAGCGAACGAGGCAGGAGGGGAGGGCTACGCTCGACGACCGCGAGTCCGTAGGAGGTACGGCGCGGGAACCGCGAATCGAGGAGCGCCAAGCTTATTCGGCGTGGTTTTTGGGGTCAAGTATCCGGGTTCTCGCGTCCTGAACGGCGGTGCCACCGGACGTTCACGTTCAGGGTCAGAAGGCGATGTAGCGGAAGGGGCGCCGCTTGATGTCGGTGACGAGCTCGGACAGGAGGCGTTCCCGCTCCGCGGCTTGCACGGCGATGATCGAGTCCTGCCCGAAGCGTCCCAGCGTTCCGCCGTGAGTGGAGAGCAGAGCGCGCGTGATCGAGAGCTCATCGCGCACGGCGGTGACGGCGCGAACGAGCGTGGAGTCGCG
>DASURJ010000022.1:0-12894 GCA_036280115.1 Gemmatimonadaceae bacterium | reverse complement strand
CTCACCGTGCGGCGCTACTGGAGCCCGCCGCTGCCCACGCGAACCACGGTCCGATTCGATGACGCGGTAGCCGCGACCGAGGAGCTCCTCGTCGCGGCGGTCGAAGCACGGCTTCACGCCGACGTGCCGGTCGGCGCGCTTTTGAGCGGCGGCATCGACTCCGCGCTCGTGTGCTGGGCCATCGCCAAGCTCGGCGCCGACCTCACCGCGTTCACCGTCAGCACACCCGGGCACCCCGACGATGAAGCGAGCGACGCTCGGGCGACCGCGCGCGAGCTTGGGCTGCGGCAGCAGGTGTTGCCGTTGTCGGAGCTCGATGTCGTGACTGTCCGTCAACTCGTGTCTGCGTACGGGGAACCCTTCGGGTGTGATTCGGCGCTGGGGATGCTGCGCGTGTCAGAGGCCGTGGCGGGCGCGGGTACGAAGGTGCTCCTGACGGGCGATGGCGGCGACGATGTGTTCCTTGGCTATCCGCGACATCGACATCTTCTGACTGTCGAGCGGTTGGCCCGATTCACGCCGTCTGTGGCAACGCCGGCATGGCTCGCGGCGCGGTCGCTCGTTCCCCGGGTCGGGGCGCTCCGGCGCGGAGTGCATTTCGTCGACTACGTCACGGGTGGCCTTCCCGCGTTTCTCGCAGCGCATCCCGGGCTGGACGATTTCAGGACGCGAGGGCTGCTCGGCGACCGGCTCGCGACCGTGACGGTCGCGCATGGGGATGGAACGTGGTCCGTCGCGGGGGCCCGGCGTGTTCTCGAGGCATATCTCGAGCACGACCGCGGGCATCAGTTCGTGTCGGAGTACCTGACGAAGGTGGACGGCGCAACGATGTACTACGCGCTCGAGGCGCGGTCGCCGTTCTTCGACCAGTCGCTGTGGGAGTACGCGTCGTCTCTTCCGGTGACGGTCCGGCTTCACGACGGCCGGCTCAAGGCCGTTCTGCGCGAGATCGCGCGTCGTCGCATCAGTCCGCGCGTGGCTTCGGGACAGAAGCGGGGCTTCAGCATACCGGTGCTGAGCTGGATGGCCGGCCGGTGGCGGGCCGCCGCATCCGAGTCGTTGACGGATGGGTTGCTTTCACGGGAGGGCTGGACGCGGGCCGATGGCATTCGCCGCGCATTCGCCGACGCGTCGTCGGGCGAGCGGCTGCGTCGCCAACTGTGGTACCTCTGGGTCCTCGAGGAGTGGCTGCGTGGCGAGACAGCCGCGCAGGCCAACGAAGCGGCCGTCGAAGCGCCGTTGTCCGCGCCGCGCTGAGCCACGCTCCGTGGCGCGCCAACGCGACGCTCTCCGTCGCGCGGCGGTGCGCCGCGCGACGGAGAGCGTCCTCGTTAGGCCGGGAGTTCGCGCTCGCCCCGATCAGGGGTTTGCGGGCATCCCGAGACGATAGCCGACGAACCTCCAGCTGCCCGCGTAGCTCTGGTTGAACTGCTTCGAGCCCTGCACGTAGCCGAGATCGACTCCGCCCTTGAACACCTGGTTCCCGCGATCACGGTACGCGGCGTCGCCCGTCATTGCGTAGACCCAGCCGAAGGCGTTGACCATCATCAGGTTGAGGTCACCGGCGGGAGTACGGCTGCCGGCCCAGCTGGAGTTCGTGGGCGACGTGTAGTTCCATTCGTAGTAGGCGAACGTCGGCGAGTTCTCCGTATGGCCGAGCCACGTGTTCGCCCAGTTGTAGTCCAGGTTGCGCTTCACCGCCGAGGGGATCCGCGGGTCCGGCGCGACGAACTGGTAGTACAGGATCAGCGCGTCGTTCAGCAGCCCGTCCATGAACGGCTTCTCCGCTCCGCCCGACTGCTCGTCGCGGTAGCTCCCGTCGGCGTTCTGGAACCCGAGCACCAGGTCGAGCGCCACCTTCGCCTTCTCCGCCCACGTCCCCGGCACCACCGCGATCGGCCCGCCTTTCCCGTACCCTGTCGCCGGGCCGTTCTGTGGCGCGTTGATCGCGTGCGCGAGGACCGACGCTTGCAGCACGCGTCCGCGCCACCGGTTCTCCGCCGTGCCCACGGTGATCGGGTCAGACAGCGTCTTCCCGATCGGTGATTGCGTGCGGGCGTTCGACACGAGCGCCATCGTCGTCTTCTTGCCAATGCCGCTGACGAGGCCCACGGACGAGAGCCACTCCGCCGAGTAGCCGACAGCCTGGCGTGACTTCTCGTCGCCCGTCACCAGGTAGTGCAACGCCAGGCCGAGCGGCATGTGCCAGTACGTCGAGGCGTTGTAGGTATAGGGCATCGCAATGCCCTCGAGATACTTCGTCCGGTAGTCGAGCGCGATCGCGTTCGCGCGGCTCAGGTACGTCGTGTTCCCCGTGCGCGCCCACCACACGTAGTAGGTCGCCGCACGGTCGTAGTAGTTCGCCTGCTCCCAGTTCGCCCCGTGCGCGGCCCAGTGATAATCGGCGTACTTCACGAAATCGTCCTCGTACGTGACGTACGTGGCGCCTAACGCCTTGGACGCGGAAACCGACGGAATGGGGCCGGCAAGCCACTTCACGCCATCCACACCCTTCGGCGCGGAGCCCGGAGGAGGCGGCGGCGGGGGGGGCGCGGGGGCGTTCACCGTCAACGACTTCGAGCCCGTCTTTCCGCCGCCGGTCGCTACGATCGACGCAGTCCCGGCCCCAACAGCGCTGACCGCACCAGCGGACGACACCGTGGCGACGCTCGTGTTGGAGCTCGACCAGGTGAAGGACACGCCGCCGATCGGGTTGCCGCCCGCGTCGTATGCGACGGCCGTCGCGGCCGTGGTTCCGCCGACATCGAGCGTCGTGCTCGCGAGCTGGACGGTGACGCTCGCGACCGTCGGCGGCAGCGGGTTCGTGACAGCAAGAACCGACAGCGGAAGCGTTCCGGTCTTGCCTTCACTGGTTGCGGAAATCGTGACAGACCCGGCACCCACGGCCGTGACGAGGCCACTCACGGAGACCGTCGCCACCGAGGGATTGGAGCTGGACCAGCCGATCGACCGATCCGTGAGCGTGTTGCCGGACGCGTCCTTCAGCACGACCGAGATCTGCGCCGTCTGGCCCACCGTCAGGCTCGGCGTCGGCGTCGAAAGCGTTACCGACGATACCGCGGCGACCGGCGGAGGCGAGATGGTGAGCGACTGCGTGCCGCTCACGCCATCGACCGTCGCGATGATCGTCACCGAGCCGGCCTGCTTCGTCGTCACCACGCCAGCCGCCGATACGGTCGCGAGCTCGTCGTCCGTGCTCGACCACGTGACGGTGCCGCCGGTGACGGCATTGCCGGATGCGTTGCGCGCAACCGCGGTCGCTTGCGTGCTCTCCCCGGCCATGAGTGTGCTGTGCTGCAGCGTCACGCTGACCGAGGCGACCGACGTGCTGGGCGCGCCAACGGTCACGGGAACCGACGCCGAGACGCCATCGGACGCCGCGGTAACCGAGGCGTTTCCGGTAGCGATCGCGGTCACGGCACCCGACGCCGACACGGTCGCTACGGTGGGGTTGCTGCTCGACCAGGAGACCGTTCGGTTCATGACACCGCCGCTCGCGTCGCGGACCTCTGCCGAGAGCTGCGCGCTCTGGCCCGGCGAAAGCGTCGCGCCGCTCGGCGAGATGACGATGGCCGTGGGAGCTGCTGGCGCGACGGAGACCGGCGCGCTCGCCGTCTTACCTTCGCTGATGCCGGTGATGGTGACGCTTCCGGCCGCGATCGCGGTCACGAGCCCCGCGGAGTTGACGGTCACGAGCGCCGGGTTGGAGCTCTGCCACGCGACCGTGCGGTCGGTGACCACGGCGCCGTTCTCGTCCGTGAGCTGTGCCGTCGCCGTGGTCGTTTGACCGACCGAGAGCGAGGAGGCGCCGAGCGAGACCGAGATCGTGGCGACGGGAACCGCGAGCACGTTGATCGAGGCGCTCGCCTTCTTTCCTTCAGCCTGCACGGTGATGATCGCGTTGCCTTTGCCCGAACCGGTAACCGTTCCGTCGTTGCTCACCGTCGCGACGGCGTCGTTCGACGACCGCCAGTTGAGCTTCTTGGAGACGATACGGCCGGCGCCGTCGGTGACGAGCGCCTCGAGATGCATGGACTCGCCGGGGTCGATCGTACTGTTGGTTGGCGTGATACTGATCGCGTTGACCGACGTCTTGTTGACGCGGACGGCCGCGGCCGATGTGGCGTCGCCTCGGGTCGCAGTCAGCGTGACATCGCCGATGCCAACCGCCTCGACGACGCCTGTGGACGACACGGTCGCGATGGCCGGGTCGGCGCTCGCCCAGATGATCTCCTCGTTTGCCGCCGCGGACTGCGAGCTCGCGCCCGACGATGAGATGGTGAGCTGCAGCGTCTCGCCGAGCATGACGCTTGCGGCGTTAGGCAGCACCTGGAACGGCACGACTTCGGCGATGACGACGACGCGAGCGGTGTCGGCGGCCGCGCCCGCGCGCGCGATGATGCGCGCGGTGCCGGTGGTGACGGCCGTCACGAGGCCAGCGTTCGAGACGGAGGCAATGGCCGGGTCGGCGCTCGACCATTCGACCGCGGTGGATGCGGGAGCGCCTTGCTCGTCGACCACGTGCGCCGTGAGATGGCGCGACTCTCCGATGCGGAGCGAGTCGAGTTCTGGTGACACGGTCACCCGGCCGGGTCCGGTCAGTGGGCCGCCGTCGACTTTCGGTGCCGTCCCGTCGTCGCCGGCGCATGCGGCGGCGAACATCACCGCGCCCGTCAGCAGCCACGCCGTGGCAGTCCGAGAGATCGAGAACATGAAGCTCCTCCTCTGGGTCCGTTCGGCGGCCCGGCCGGCGTGACACGCGCACCTCGCGCGTGTGGTAGCCCCGTATGGCTTTGCGTCGCCGCCTTTCGGCGGGTTTGCCTTTGTCGCGTCCCCCGAGGGGAGCGATCTTGCCGGTCAGTTGTTCGTCAGTCGCGTGCTGGTCCTGGTAGGGATGTGCTGCACACTCGAACACCCGACGACCCGATTTCCGAGGGCGTCACGTTAGGATGCTCTATTGCAAGTCATTGCCGCATTTTGCGATACGATGGTCCGCGCCTCACCATCCGCGTGTGTCGCGCGTCGCAAATCAGGCGCGGCGCGCGCCCCTCCGATGCACGCGCGCCACAGCAAGTCGTTAGGCACCGCTCATGCTGGGACCGCGCGCCGGGCGCGACGACATCGACACATCGCCCCACGAGCACGGACGAACGCGAAACGGGGCGGGTCGCTCAGCGACCCGCCCCGTTCGTCGTCTCACACGCTCGTCCGCTATTCCTGCCCCGCGCGATAGGCGAGGTAACGGTAGCTGGACGAGTAGGCCTGGTTGAAATGCTTCGAGCCCGCGAGGTATGCGCTCGAGATCGTCCGGAAGATCTCGTCGCCACGGTCGCGATACGTCACGTCTTTCGTCTTCGCGTACACCCAACCGAAGCCGTTCACCATCAGCCCGTTCAGATCGGGTGCGGCATAACGTCCGCCGGCCCAACTCGGATCGACCGGCGACGTGTAGCTCCACTCGTAATACGCGAACGCCGACCCGAGCCACGTGTTCGCCCAGTTGTAGTCCAGGTTGCGCTTCACCGCCGAGAGGATCCGTGGGTCCGGCGCGACGAACTGGTAGTACAGGATCAGCGCGTCGTTCAGCAGCCCGTCCATGAACGGCTTCTCCGCCCCGCCCGACTGCTCGTCGCGGTAGCTCCCGTCGGGGTTCTGGAACGCGAGCACCAGGTCGAGCGCCGCCTTCGCCTTCTCGGCCCACGTCCCCGGCACCGTGATGACCATCTTCTTCGCGGGACCGCCGTGCGGGGCGTCAATGGCATGTGCGAGCACCATTGCCTGCAGGACGCGCGCGCGCCATCGGTTCTCCGCCACGCCAACGGTAATCACGCTCGGCAGCTTCGGCCCAATCGGCGCCTGGGTCCGCGCCGCCGCCGGCAGCGGCATGGTCTTCTTCCCTCCGAGCGCCGCAACCGTCCGTGCGGAGCTGAGCCACTCGGCCGAGTATCCCACAGCCTGGCGCGACTTCTCGTCGCCCGTCACCAGGTAATGCAGCGCCAGGCCGAGCGGCATGTGCCAGTACGTAGACGCATTGTACGTGTACGGCATGGCGATCTTCTCGAGGTAATTCTTGCGATAGTCGAGCGCGAGTGCGTTGGCCCGCTCGACATACTTCGAGTTCCCCGTGCGCGCCCACCACGTGTAGAAGATCGCCGCCCGGTCGTAGTAGTTCGCCTGCTCCCACGACACGCCCTCGCGCTGCCAGTGAAGCTCCGCGTATTTCTCGAACGCGCGGTCGTAGTTGTCGAGCTCCGAGACCGCGATACGACCGACGGTCCACGCACTCGTGCCAACGCGCGTCGGGGGAATCGGGCCGGCCAACCACCGCACCCCTTCGACCCCTCGAGGCGCCGGGCCTTGAGGAGGCACCGCCGGCGGCTCCGAGTCCACGGGCGGCTGGGCCGGCGGCTCGGGCTCGGCGGGCGGCTCCTTCGGGGGCTCTTCCTGAGTGACCTGCTCGACGTGGACCTGAATAGCGTGCGTCTGACACTTCGGAGGCTGCTTGGACTTTCCCCGTGGCTTGCAGAATTTCGCCTCTGCGGTCGCGTTCCCTGGTGCAATTCCGCGAGCCACTCCTGAGCTACTGACCTGGATGATTGCCGGGTTGCTCGCCTTCCAGGTCAAGGTCGCACCCGGCGCGTTGAGTCCGGCCGGATTGAATGGGTGAGCCAGGCGGACCGAATCACCTACCTGGAGGTTCACGGTTGTCTGCGAGCTTGCAGCGAGGCTGGCGGTCAGCGATGACTCCGTGGGCAGGTGGGGCGCGCTAATGGAGTCGGCCTGACAGGCCGCCGTAGCGGCCACAACAATTGCTAGTAACACGCGAACGGGCTCCGGTCGGCGATGCGACATGCTGGTCTCCAGGAGGTTCGTTCGGCGGCGCGGCCGGCGTAGCACACGCCCTCGTGTGCGGTAGCCCCGTTCGCTTTGCGTCGCCGTCTTTCGACGGGTTTGCCTTTGTCGCGAAGCCCCCTCGCGGAGGGCCTGCGATCGCGCCGATCAGTTATGGGGCGACAAAATGACCGTCACCTTCCTGGGACACCAGACAAGCTCATGGGCGAATCACGAAACCAACTGACTGCAAAGTCAACAATTAAAGCAAGCTAAACATCAATACAGTTGCGGACTTACGCTAGGTGTGAAAAATTCGGGGCCCCTCGTTTTTCAGCGTCATCGTCACGCGACTGACCGTCTGGCTACTTTCCTGACCAAATGTTCCGGACCGCCGTCTGGAACTGTCGAGACGCTCGACGCTCCTCCTGACGTCCCGTGGCGGCTGCCGCGCTCGCCTTGGCCCGTGATACCCGCGAGAACGGCACGGGTGGCACGTGACGCACCAACCAGACTCAGACCCGCCCGTCGTCACCCATCAGGCGGCAGAGAATGGTTCCCCTACCGATCCGGCGGAAGGTCGATCGACGCGGGCGGCGACGTCGCCGCCGCACCCGCGCGAGCCAGCTTCACGTTGTCTCGGTATGCGCGGAGGCGTGCGCCGTGCGCGGCGAGCATGTAGCCGCCGTAGACAGCCGCGCCGACGCCGGCGAGCGCCACCAGACGAAGGGCAACTGGGATGCTGTCCGGGAGCCAGCTCCGGAGCAGGAGGACCACCGCCGCCATGATCGCCGTTCCACTGGACGCGGGCCACAGGGCCCGGACAAACCTCGACGCTGACAGCTCGAGGATACGGAAGCTGTAGCGGAGGTTGAGGGGGATCGTGCAGAGTGGGGACGCGACGATCCAGGCCGCTGCAACTCCGGCGGTCCCCCAGCGACTTCCAATGAAAAACGCGACCGGCAGAACAACGGCCGCGATCAGAGCGAAATTGCGGGCTTCTCGGGTGTGACCACGCGCGACGAACACCAGCGGCGGGAGACTCATGACCGACCGAAAGCCTGCGTACAGGGCCAACAGCTGCATCGGGACGATCGCGTCTACCCATTTCTGACCCAGCGCCGTCAGTATGAACTCCTCGGCGACGAGCGCCAGCCCAACCGAGACCGGAAACGTGATGAACGCGAGCCCTTCGGTCAGACCGAGGAAGTAGCGACGAAGCGCTGCCGTGTCACGCTGAATCGCGGCGAAGATCGGAGGTGCCACCCGGTTGAGCATCACGGTCGTTTTTTCGACCGGGATGCTGGCGATGTTCCACGCAATGGTGTAAGCGCCGAGCGCTGCATTGCTCAACACCCGCCCCACCACGAGGAAATCGGCGTTCGAGTACGCGTACCAGGCGAGGGTCGAGATGACGACATCGCGCCCGAACATCACCGATCCACGGATCGCCGATAGGTGCCGTGGGACCGCCGGCTTGAATGGCGATGAGGCGATGGCAACGACCGCGGCGAGAACCGAGCTGACGATCAGACCTGCCACGAGCGCCCAATACGATCGCCAGGCGATGGCAGCCCCAAGCGTCACGACCACCAGTGCGACCGCCTCCACGCCCTCGACCACGGCCAGTCGCTTGAAGCGGAGATCGCGCGCCATGAGTGCACGCGATGGCATTGCGGCAGCGTCGATCAGAAACTTGGCGCTCAGCACCACCACGATCCACCGGACGGCTGGCTCTCCGAAGAACCACGCGACTGGGCCCGCCAGCCCGGCGGATAACGCGAACAGCGCTGCGGCCAGCAGCAACGCGAAACCGCTCAGCTGCGCGATGTCCGACTTCGAGAGGCTGCGATTCTGGATGATCGCGGCATTGAGCCCGAACTCATTGAATAACTGCACGAAGCCGACGTAGACCATTGCCATGCCGACCAAGCCGTAATCGGCCGGCGTGAGCAAGCGGGCGATCGCGAACGTCGCGACCCAGCGCAGTAGTTGCGTGGTCCCTTTGGCAATGCCGGTCCACGCGAGCCCACGTAGAAGGGAACCATCGAGGTGCCGCGCACCGGCGGCCGATGCGGGTGAGCCCGGCGAGCTGGTCGCGGCAGTCATCGTCGGACGAAGGCCAACGCCGCGTCTTTCCACCGCGCGCGGTGGGCTATTCCGGCGATGCCGCACATGGTGTGGAAGGAGTCGGTGTGGGTCGGAATCGCGTGGAGCCGTGAGCCCCGACGAACACCGCGCTGTCAGCTCGCACGGGTGAGCGCCTCGACGATCCGCGGCGCCGCGTGGCCGTCCCAACCTTCGGGGCTCCGCTCGCCGACCTGGTGCCTGCCCAGCGCCTCCGCCTCGGCGTGCGCTGCCTCGATGCCTTCGGCGGTCAGCGGCCAGGGCGCGAGCCGGTTCGTGCCCTCTGTCACTGTCACCGGCCGTTCGGTCTGTGCCCGGAGCGTAACGCACGGCACACCCAGCACCGTCGTCTCTTCCTGGACGCCGCCCGAGTCCGTCAGCACCACGGACGCACCGTCCATCAAACCCAGCATCTCGCTGTATCCGAGTGGGTCGAGGACGGTCAGGCCACCGAGGCAGGCATCAAGCCCGAACGCGCGGATCCTGTCGCGTGTGCGAGGGTGTAGCGGCACGATGGTCCGAACACGTTTCGCAATGCGTCCGAGTCCGCTGAGCACCGTACGTAGTTGATCCGGGTCATCGACGTTCGACGGCCGATGCAGCGTGACGAGCACGTAGGGGCGACCGGCGACTCCCACCCGCGTCGGCACTTCGAGGGAGCGTCCGGTTGGCAGGAGTCGGAGCAGCGAATCGATCATCACGTTGCCGACGAACTCGATCTTCCCCGCGTCGATTCCTTCCCGCAGGAGGTTCGGCGTCGCGTCGCGTGACGGCGTGAGGAGAAGATCCGAGAGGCGATCGGTGAGAACCCGGTTCACCTCCTCCGGCATCGTCCAGTCGTTGCTGCGCAGGCCCGCCTCCACATGCGCTACTCGGCACCCAATATCGTTGCGTAGCTTGGCCGCGACGAGCGCGCACGCGAGGGTGGAGTTCACGTCTCCAACGACGACCACCCAATCGGGGCGATGGTGTAGGAGGACCGGCTCGAATCGCTCCATGAGCCGGGCGGTCTGCCGCGCGTGGGTATCCGACCCGACCTCGAGATGCTCGTCCGGCACCGGCATCGCCAGTTCGCGAAGGAACGTGTCGGACATGGCCGCATCGTAGTGCTGGCCGGTATGGACGAAGATGTGAGTGTGCCCTACTCGGGCGAGCGCCTCGAACAGCGGTGCCACCTTCATGAAGTTTGGCCGCGCGCCTGCTACGAGCAGGACGCGCAGTGGAGCCTTCGCCGTCAACAGGTGCGCCTCGCCTGGGGGTTATGACAGGAGGTTATGACAGATCGGCTCGAGTCGTGACGCGTCGAGACGCCCTGCCGAGCGGGTCGGGTGATTCGCAAGTCTGAGTCCATGCAACTTCAAGCGGGAAGCCCCGATAACGCAAACGATACCCCGAGCCTGGCGAAGCCGCCCGGGCTACGTGTCGCGGGCAAGCCACACTTTCTAGCGCATCAGAACCGCGCGGGGAAGTTCCGTACCGCCGCACAGGCGTCCGAGTCGGGTCCTACGTCTGCGTCGCGGATGCGGAACACGATCACGGTCGGGTCGAACTGGCGAACTTCCTGAAGTCGCCCACATACGGCACTCAACCGCGCGAGGGTCGGGACCTGTACCGGCCCGAGCTGGGCCACAACGATGTGCTCGACACCGCTCGTGCGAAGTGAATCGAGCATCACGTCCTCCGGAAGCGCCAGGGCGCGGCGGAGCGAAAAGACCTTTCGACCGGAGTAGTAAAAAAACGTGTGCTCCTTCGGAGTGACGAACACCGCGTGAGGCCCGGTCGTCGTCGCGGCGTGCTGGGCGGCGGCGAAAAACGCCCGGTCGGTGGCCCGGGGGAAACACGCGGGCGAGCTCGTCGGGTCATCGCGGTCACACGCAGCGGACTCGCCCACCGCCGCGGCGTCGAGTCGCAGGTTGGAATACGCAAGCGGTCCGGCAAAGAGTGCAAGCACCGCGTACCCAAGCCACGGCCGAACCCTGCGGCCGATTGTCGCGCAGGCAGCAACCGCCGCGAGGAGAATGAGCGGGATCACCGGGTCGAGGAATCGGTCGACCCCCCACCGCCAGAAGACGAGCAATGCCGCATAAACGACGAGGAGCGCAACGAGCAACCGTGACTGCCGCCAGACGCTCGCGGCGCCAAGCACCAGGAGTGCCGCGAGCGTGACCACCCAGAAGACGTTGTCGACGATAGTACCGGGAATTGTCGGGACGGCGAGTCGGTACGGGAGTCCTTGCGTCGCGTACCATTGCGCGTGACGGAAGGACCGTCGCGCGAATCGTTCGGCAGCAGACTGTGGGGCGACGTTGTCGCTCGCCGCTTCGTGGGGTGCGCTCTCGGGAACCACGATGGAGCGGGCGTCGGCAATATACGAAGCGCCCAGGAACTGATCGGGCGCTGACGCCGCGTACGTCAACCACGCCCCGATCGTGAGCACCGAAACCGCCGCAAGGGCAATCGCGCTTCGGAAGCGGCGGCGGAGAACCCAGTCGGCGAGCAATGCAATGACGAGCGTGACGCCAGCGAGCCGCGTCATGGCACCCGCGATGGCGGCGACGCCCGCGAGGGTGTCGTAGCCCGCCGTCCTCGGCTCGCGCAGCCCCGCCCAGAGCGCCAACGTCGTGAACGCGGTGAACTGCGGTTCACTGACCACCCGACTGGCGCCCGCAAGGAACGAGGGGTTGACCGCAACGAGCGCACAGACCGCGAGCGCCCAACGCTCACCGACGAGCGGGCGCGCGATCGCGAACGTGAGCACGAGCGTGAGCAGCGACCAGGCGATGCCGAGCGACGTCAGTGCCGTTAGGCGTTCCCCGAAGATCGCGGACACGCCGGCGAGCGCGGCCGGGTAGCCCGGCGGGTATCGCGTGTGAGGAGCGCGCGATACGTCGGCGAGATCGCGGTAGTGAAACTCGAGAAGTGCCCGGCTGAGGAGGACGTACTCGGCGTCATCTTCGCCCGTCGTGATCGCCGGTTGTCGTACGGAGAACGCTGCGACGGCGAACGCCGCGAGGATCGCAATCAGAACCGCACGCGTCACACCGTGGAGTGAACGACGTGTCGAACCGGTCACCGCAAGCGCTCCAGCGCGTCCACCAGCAACTCGGCCTGGCGGTCGCGGTTGAACGCGCCGTCCCGGTTGAGGGCCACGGGCCGCTCGCCGCGGCGAAACTGCTCGAATCGCTGACGGATGACGGCGGCCATCGCATCCACGGCATCCGGCTCGACGACGTCGGCGTCGGTGCCGCGAAACAGCAGCTCGGTCGCGCTTCCGCGCTCCGCGAGGACGAGGAGCCATGCATCGAACTGCACGTACTCGAATAGCTTCGCCGGAATCGCGAGATGTGCGTACTGCGGGAGGCTCACGAGCATGGAGGCGCCCGCGAGCGTTTTCAGTGCCTCGACCCGCGGGCGAGGTGGCGTGTACACGAAGAAGTCCTGTACACCGACCTCCGACGCGAGCTCCGTGACGGGGCGCCCCTCGTACGATTCTCCGCCAAGAAACTGAACGGCGAGCGAGTCGGGCGAGAGGCCAAGTTCGCGGGTCACGCGCGCGACGGCGCGAAACAGGTTTCGCGGATCGCGACCATAGTAGAGGTTCCCCGCGTAGGCGATGACGAACCTGGTGGCGCGCTCGGCCGTCGGAATGACCTCAGGGTCCGCGCCATTCATGACGCGAACGAACCGGTGCGCGAGCCCGGGGTATCGCTCGACCATCGTGACCCGTGCCGCCTCCGTGGTCACCACGACGAGTTGCGCGTCCTCGACGCACCGTCGCTCGGCGTTTCCGGCGAGGCGCATCCAGGTTCGGCTCTCGCACTCCTTCGGCATGTTCTCGACCGAACACCACGGGTCGCGCAGGTCCATGATGAAAGGAATCCCGCGCTCCCCGGCAATTCGACGGGCGACTTCGTG
>DASURJ010000021.1:0-3547 GCA_036280115.1 Gemmatimonadaceae bacterium | reverse complement strand
CGGGCGCGGAGCAGCCAGCCGCCGGAGACGCGACGCGCCCGCCGACCGGGTGCGATGCGATGCTCTCTGCCGAATAGCGTCTCATTGGAGCCTCCCGGCCCGAACGCGCACGACAGACGCTCCAACGCTGGGCAGCCCCTTCACAGCCGTCGGGTCCTTCATGTTCGGCGCGCTCGCGAGAGCATGCTCGTGTTCAGCTTCCGACTGCTCCGACCAAGCGATCGTGAGTTCACGGTCGCGAAGCGCGAGAACGGGAAACGTCGCCGCACGCCCTTCAGCGCTCACGAGCGTGGGAGGCGAGAAGGTTGCCCCTCCATCAGCAGAGACCCGCATTACCACGCGCGGCGTCTTTACGGTTCCATCGTCCCACACCACGACGACCTTTTCGTCGCCAAGCGCCAGTTGAGCATGTGCAGGCGCGGAGAACTCACTCACGCCAAGTGGGATCGGGGAGTCGAACGTCGCGCCGCCGTCTCTCGAACGCGCGTAGTACACGCCCGCTTTCCCCTCGACCCCGGTCCACCACGCGATGTGCACAGTGCCCGCCGAGTCCACCTGCATCGAAGGTCCGGCATGCGGGCAGCCGTCGAATACCCAGTTGTCGGCGTGCACCCGAACCGGCGCATTCCACGTGACACCATGGTCGCTCGACTTCGCTACCACGACGTCGCGCACGTTGCCAGGCAGGACGGTACGCCACGCGAGGTACAGCGTGCCGTCACCCGCCGTGGCAATGGCCGTGCGGCAGCACGGGCAGGACTGCGTGGGGTCGGCGAGTACCGGAGTGGTCCACGTGGCGCCGCCATCCGTTGATCGTGTCAGGAACGTTTTCGACTTGCCCTGGCTCGACTCCAGCCAGGCCACGTACAGGTCACCGCGCGTACCGACGTGTAGCGCGTGGAAGTTGCGTGTCCCGAAGGCGCTGTCCGACGCGATGGTCACGGGCACGCTCCACGTGACGCCATCATCCTTCGACGTGGCGAAGCGGAGTGAGCTCATGGGGAACCGCCGTCCGGGGACCGCTTTCACGACGGCGTACAGCGCGTACAGGGCGCCGTCCGGACCGTACGCGATCTTCGGCGGCGCCTCGCCGTGCGGCTCGATCGGGCCTAACGAGTCGCGAAGCTCCGTCGGGCCAGCCCCCGTGGACACGTACAGCCGCCCGTCCGTTCCGCCGCCGGGTGCGGAGACCCACGCGACGGCTCGCTTCCCGGCTGGCGACAGCGCGAACATCGGCGCCGCACCGACCGACGTCGGGGCGCTCACGGTTTCCGGAGCGCCGAGCGTCGCGCGTGCGCCGGCGTCCCGGCATCCACTGGCCAATGCCAGGAGCGCGCTCCCCAGGAGGAAATGATGTCGTCGCATGATTCACTTCTTCCAGTGATAGCGAAGCCCCATGAATACCGACCGCGGCGTCCCGGGCGTGTATTGCCATCCGTTGAACGCGTTGTACGTCGCGAGCTCGGCGTACTGCTCGTTCGTCAGGTTGGTCACTCGCACGAAGAGCTCGGCAATGTCCCGCAGCACGTAGTTGCCGTGGAGCGACAGCACGTCGAACCCGTCGTACGTGTGCGTGTTCTCCGGGTCGGCATAGTACCCGCCCGTCATCGACCACTCGGCCGCCACGCGTCCACCGTTGAGTAGCGCCGGTGAGTACGTGAGTAGCACGTTCGCGAGCGTGTGCGGCGATGTCTCGATCGTCTTCCCCGCATAGCTCACGTTGCGCCCGCCAACGAGCGTCACCCACTCCTCGTACGTCTGTGTCGCACTGGAGTACGCGACGTCGAGTCGCAGCGTCGGGAACAGCATCGCCCCCGCGCTCACCTCCACGCCGCGGTGACGGGTCTCGCCCGCGTTCGAGGTCGTCTGTGTGCCCCCGGCGTCGAGCAGCGTGAGAATGTCGTTCTGGACGCGCATGTCATACGCGGATAGCGAGTAGATGAACCGCCCGGCGAACTGGCCGCGCGCGCCACCCTCGACGCTCTTCGCCGTCACGGGCTCCAGTCCCACCGTGCTCCGAGCGTTCGAGCCCTGTTGGAAGAGCTGGTTCTGTCCGGGCGCGCGAAACCCTTCCCGGTACGACGCGAACAGGTTGAGCCCGCGCGTGACATCGTACGTCGCGCCAACCTTCGGGCTGAGCCGCGTGTAGCTCACCGTCGTGTCGGCCGGCCGCCGCCACCGCCCTGTGGTGAGCGGCTCGAGCTTCGTGTCATACACGTAGCCCGACGCATCGTACCGGAGCCCCGCGTCCAGGCGCAGGCGCTCGATTGGCGAAAACTCGGCGTGCACGTACGGCGACGCCTGGCGGTAGGTGACGTCGTAGTCGTACTGGCGCTCCGCCGTCGTGTACGCGCTGAAGATCCCGCCGACCGGCGTCGTTGCGACGCGGTTCGCCGCGAACGAGCCCGGGCTGTAATCGAGATCGACGCCGACGATCACGCGCGTCCGCATCGGGTCGAAATCATGGCGATACTTCGCCAGCAATCCCACCGAGCTGTTGCGCGTGTCCCACAGCTGCGGATTGAACGTCAGTTGCCACGGTGGCAGGATCTCGAGCACGTTGTGCCGCGCGTACGGCGTCAGGCTGAGGAGCGATCGCCCATTGTCACGCTCGACGGCCGAGGAGAACCGGAGCGCCTCTACCTTCCGGAACGCGATCGGCGACGGGTTGATCTCCGGTCGCGCGTCGAACTGCGCTTCCGTCAGCGCGGCCGTCTCACTCTGGTCGATGTTCGACGCCGCCACGACCGTCCGGCTCGTGAATTTGCCGAACGTGCCGTCCCAACGAATTGTGGCGCTCTGCCGCTCGTACGGTGCGCGGTCGCGCCATCCATCGGAACGCGTGATGTTGAGGTCCGTCCTGACGCCGTTCGTGCCTCTCGTGAAGCCGCCCGTTGCCAGCAGACGGAAGTAGCCGTCCGTCCCGCCTTCGACGCCGGCGTCGAGCGTCGGTGTGACCGGCGCCGCCCGGGTAAGCACGTTCACGACGCCGCCAATCGCATCGCTGCCATAGAGCGCCGTGCCGGGCCCCTTCAGGACCTCGAGCCCTCCCGATTGGGGGAGGTTCACTTCGTATAGCGCGTTGTGATTGAAGAACCCCGTGGACCGCGTCGGCACGCCGTCCTCGAGGTAGAGATACATGGGCTTCGTGGTGATTGGCTGCCGGATCGCCATGCTCAATCCTTCGCCCGAGAGCTGCGTCGCGTGAACGCCGGGCAAGCGCTGGAGGATCCCCGACGGATGCGCGGCGCGAGCCTCGCGGATGGCCGAGCCCTCGAGCACGTCGATCGTCGCGGACTGGTCGGTGCGACGCTGCACTTCACGCGTGGCGCTCACGACGGTCGGCGCGATGACGGCTGCCGCTTCGGCGAGCGAGAAATCGACGCGCACGACACTGTCCGCCACGATGTGGATGGTCTGCGCGCTCCGGTCGCGTCCCACGAGTTGCGCCATGACGACGCGCTCGCCCGCCGGGACCGCCGGGATCCGGTAGCGACCCTCCGCGTCGGTCATCGCGCCGCGTTGCGTTCCCTGTACCGCTACCACG
>DASURJ010000020.1:0-4703 GCA_036280115.1 Gemmatimonadaceae bacterium | reverse complement strand
GACCAGGAAGGGTGTCGATGCCGCCCATCGCGTCAGGCGGTCAGCGACGACGTCGATCGGCGACCGCGCCGCGGCGAACTGCGCCGCGAGCGACCGCTTCGCTCGCGCCGTCCCGAGACGCCGCGACGGGCTGTGCGCCCGCCGGTCGGTCGTTCCGTTTTCGTGGCCCGAAGCCCTGGGAAGCTCGTTCACGCCGGCGTGAGCTCGGCGAGAAGCGTGCCCGGCTTTGTCCGCATCGCTGACAACAATGAGCGCGGCGCCCTGGGCTCAGGGCGCCGCGCTCGATCTATGACTGCACGGTACTTTCGGTTGGGGACGGAGTCGCTCTCGCTCCCCGAAGCGGCTCGCCTCAGTACGGAATCCGCTTCACGTCCACGTTGTTCCCGATGACGGCGCCAAGCACGCTACCGGCGACGCCGCCGATGACGGCGCCCTTGAGCTTGTCGCGCGACGTCACGGCACCGATTGCCGCCCCGGCCACGCCGCCGATGATGGCATCACGCTTCGTGTTCTTCACGACGCGCGTCCGCGCGGGCGCCGCCGTGCCGGTGGAATACGTGCCGCTCGATCGCGCAGGAGCCGGCGCGCGATAGATCCTCGGCTGCTGTTGGACCACGGGCTGCGGTGCCTGCGGGTAGTAATAGCCCTGAGGCTGCTGGTACCCGTAACCGTACCCCGTCCCGTAGCCCTGCTCCATCGGCGACACGAACTGCTGCGGCTGGTACGGCTGCATCGAGGACGCCAGCGAGAGGTCGCTCCTGAGCCCGTCATCCAGCTGGGGCTGATCGTCCCCACCGCAAGCCGCCGTAAGCACGAACGCCGGCACCCCGAGCACACTCACAAATTTTCGCATGGTCTTCCTCCCCGTTGAGCCGCGCCGCAATGCCGCGGCGATTTTGACCGGCTCCCCAAATGGCAGGCAGCGTGCCCTCAGTTAGGTCGGTGAGGGGGCCCTCAACTCCGCGCGTTGTCCACTTCCGTGGAATCCGACTGTCCGTGGAAGCAGACCGGCTGCCCAACCCCGGCAGTTGCTATCCTGCCCCACCCCGGGCAACTTGGTGGCGTTCCCGATCAGGAGCTCGAATGCGTTGCAGATTAACGGCGAGCCGCAAACTCGCCGTCGTTGCGCTCGGTGCGCTGGTGCTGCCGCTGGCCAGCGCGGGCGGACAGCAGCCGGCGGCCCCGGCGCCCGCGGAAACCGGCCCCAAGGTTGGCGACGTTGCGCCTGACTTCACGTTGCCCGGCGCGACGCGGTACGGCCTCCTGCGAGACCCGGTGACCCTTTCGGGGCTCCGCGGGAAGACCGTCGTCCTCGCGTTCTTCATCAAGGCGAGGACGCGCGGTTGAACGGTGCAAATGGAGGCGTACCGTGATCAGTACGCCACGCTCTTCAACAACGGACGCAACGTCGTCGTCGTCGGCATCAGCGTCGACCACGACACGACGCTCGCGAGCTGGGCGCGCGAAGCCGATTTTCCGGTCGTCTTCGGCAGCGATGCCGATGGCAAGGTCGGTGCGGCCTACGGCGCGTACGACCCGGCCCGCAAGATCGACAACCGGTCGCTCTACGTGATCGGCCCCGACGGCAAGATCGCCTACAAGACGCAGCCGTTCCGGGTGCTCGTCGCGGACGCGTACACCGAGCTCGGGGACGCGATCGACAAGCTCTCACCGCCAAAGGAGCAATGACCGCGCGCCCCGGCCTTCGCCGGGGCGCTTCGTTTCGCGATGCCCGACGCTCGATCGAACATCCGGCGCGAGCTGGCGCTCCAGATTCACGCCGCGGCGGTTGCGGGTGTCGATCCGCGGCTGGTCACGTTAGGCGCCGTGTCGGCGCGGCTGCCCGCCACCCCGGACCCGACCTGGATCATCGCCCTCGGCAAGGCATCCGCGGCGATGGCCGGTGCGGCCGTTGACGCGCTTGCCCGGCGCGGCACGGAGCCCGCCGGTGGCGTGATCGTGGGGCCTACCGAGGAAGCGTCACCCCACGCACGCCTGGTGAGCGTGACGGGCGACCACCCGATTCCGGGTGAGCGATCGCTGGCGGCGTCCGGAGCGATTGCCGAATGTGTGGGCCGCGTCGGCGGAGCAGGCACCGTGCTGGTACTGCTCTCGGGCGGGGCGACCAGCCTGGTTGCCGCGCCGGCGTCAGGGGTCGATGAGCGCGATCTGATTCGGCTGTTCGAAGACCTTCTCGGATCGGGCGCCGACATCACCGTCATGAACGCGATCCGCAAGCGATTCACGCGGTGGGGCGCCGGTCGTCTCGCGCGCGCGCTCGCGCCCGCCCGCGTGCACTGCCTCATCGTGTCGGACGTCGTTGGCGACGACATCCCCTCGATCGGATCGGGGCCGTGTGCGCCCGACTCGTTCGAGGCGAGCGATGTGTCGGCCCTCATCAGCCGGCATGGGCTCGAGCCGTACGTGCCGCGCGCGATGCGCGAGCTTCTCGACGCTCGCGATAGCGAGCTCGACTCTCCTCCCCGCCCCGGAGATGAGGCGTTCGCGCGCGTCGAATGTGCGATCATCCTTGGGAACCGGACGGCGCTCATGAACGGCGAGCGACGCGCGCGCGAGCTCGGCGCCGCGCCGGTGAAGGTCGTCGCGGAACCCCTGGTCGACGATGCCACGTTCACGGCACAGCGCATCGTCGACGAGCTCATTCGGTTTCGCGAGGCGGGGCTACCCGAAGCGAACGGCGCGGAGCACGGGGCGTCCGGGAACGCCGAGCTCGCATGCATGCTCTGGGGCGGCGAGACGACGGTGCGATTGGGGCCTGGCGTTCCGCCGCCGGGCGGGCGGTGCCAGGAGCTGGCGCTCGCCGCGGCCGACGCCCTCCGCGCCGAGGGGGACCGCGGCGCGGGCATTACGCTGCTCGCCGCGGGCACTGACGGCCGCGACGGTCCGACGGATGCGGCCGGGGCCGTGGTCGATGCCACGACGTGGGACGCGATCCGCGACGCGGGACGCGACCCCGCCGAGGACCTCCTCGAGCATCGCGCCCACGCGGCCCTCGATGCGGTCGGGGCCCTCATTCGCACCGGGCCGAGCGGCACGAACGTGGGCGATGTCGTGGTGGGCGTCGTCGAGCGGCCGTCGCGCGAAGCACGTGAGCGCGGATGATCCCGCGAACGCGGTCCATCGCGCGAACGCGACGATCCTGCAAACGCGGAAGATTTTGTCGGGGGGTTAGCTTACGCGCATGAACGCGAGCCAGCCATTTACCGTCGGCCTCATTCAGGAGGCAATCAGCCCCGACGTCGCGAAGAATCTCAACGACGCGATCGCGAAGATCCGCGAGGCGCACGCCCGGGGCGCGCAGATCGTCTGCCTGCAGGAGCTGTTCAACTGTCAGTACTTCTGCAAGGCACAGAAGGGCGAGCGGTTCGAGCTCGCCGAGCCGATCCCCGGGCCGACCGTCGACGCCATGCAGGCGCTGGCGAAGGATCTCGAGATCGTGATCATCGTGCCGATCTTCGAGCGGCAGGCCGCGGGGGTGTACCGCAACTCCGCGGCGGTCATCGACGCCGACGGCACGCTCATGGGCGTGTATCGCAAGATGCACATCCCGGATGATCCGCTCTTCAACGAGAAGTTCTACTTCACGCCGGGCGATGCGACGCAGGACGAGCGCTACACGCTCAAGGGGGCCGCGAACGGGTGGCGTGTCTGGAAAACGCGCTACGCGAACGTGGGCGTGCTGATCTGCTGGGACCAGTGGTACCCCGAAGCGGCACGCATCACGTCGTTGTTAGGCGCCGACATCCTGTTCTACCCCACGGCCATCGGCTGGCACCCGTCCGAGAAGGAGGAGTTCGGGAAGGATCAGGTGGAGGCGTGGCGGACGATCCAGCGCGGGCACGCCATCGCGAACGGCGTGTACGTGGCGAGCCCGAACCGCGTGGGCTTCGAGCCGGAGCCGGGCACGAACGGCCTCGAGTTCTTCGGGCATTCGTTCGTGAGCGACCCGTTCGGCCGCATCATCGCCGAGGCGGGCACGGAGCCGGCGGTACTGGTGGCGACGTGCGACCCGAAGCAGATCGAGGAGACGCGGCGGAACTGGCCGTTCCTGCGGGATCGCCGGATCGACGCGTACGGCCCGATTCTCAACCGGTATCTCGGCGACTGACTGTCGGGAATCGGGAATCGGGTGGAACGCATGCCTAACGTGGGCCTGATGCGGAATGGCTGAGGACATCGACGGGGCTGGTGACATCGGACCGGTGGGCGGTGAGCGCGATCGAATCTCGACGTCCGCGCGGACCATCGACCCACCAACCGCCGCCTCGCGGCGTGCGGGAACGCGCTCACACTCCGATTCCCCTCACCGGATTCCCGATTCCCGACTCCGCATGCCCGCCGAGTGGGAGCCCCACGAGGCGACGTGGATTGCCTGGCCCCATCATGAGCCGGACTGGCCGGGGAAGCTCGCCCCGATCCCCTGGGTGTACGGCGAGATCGCGCGCGTGCTGCACCGGTACGAGCGGGTCGAGATCCTCTGCCACGACGAGCAGGTTCGCGAGGACGCGCGCGCCGTGCTCGCGGCGCACGGGGTCAGCCCCGACGGGTACCGCCTGCACCTCGTGCCGAACGACCGCGTCTGGCTGCGCGATTCGGCCCCCACGGGCGTGGTGGACGACCGGGGCCAGGTCACGCTCGTCGACTGGCGGTTCAACGCGTGGGCGAAGTACGACAACTACACG
>DASURJ010000019.1:0-2176 GCA_036280115.1 Gemmatimonadaceae bacterium | reverse complement strand
CGTGGCATGCGCCGCGATGGGGGTGGCCCTCGCGCTGATGATTCCCGCGGCGCAATCGGACGGGCAGATGGCCACCCTCGGCGCCGGGATGTTTTTCGCCGAGGACGTCGCGGAACCGGTGTACGAACTGCATGTGGCGACTGCGCCGGTGTGGCAAACCCGGGCATACGCGACGTTCTCGTGGACGGACCAGAGCTGGGCGCCGGTGATCATCGCGGCCGCGGAGCGGCAGGTCCTGAACTGGCGCGGATGGGTGACCACGGGACTCGGCGCGGGCGCCGTCATCGTGACCGATGCGTCGTTCGATGCGACACCGGTCCTCGTGAGCTCGACCGTCGTGCCGCTGCGCATTCCGCGCGTCGCGGTGGTCGCCATCGTCTCGACCGCGCCCTTCCACGAGTTTCAGTCATCGCTGGTGCTCAAGGCGTCGGTGTCGGTGTGGTTCGCGCGCTGACGCTGCTCGTCGCGCTCGCGCTCATCACGGCGTGCTCCACCACGCCGAGGCCCCTGGCTGTGGACAGGCAGGGGGAGGGGGAGGGGGAAGGCGGCGGAAGTGCGGAGCCGCAGTGGACGCTCGTCTGGAGCGATGAATTCGACGGCGACTCGGGTGCGTTCGTGGACACGACGAAATGGCGTCCCGACACGGCCGACGGCTGTCACGTGGGGATCTGCGGCTGGGGGAACCAGGAGAAGCAGTTCTATACGGCGTCCACCGACAACATTTCGCTGAATGGGCGCGGGCAGCTCGTGATCACCGCGCGCGTGGCCGAGCCCGGGCGCAGCTGCTACTACGGTCCCTGTCGCTACACCTCGGGGAAGATCACCACTCGCGGCAGGTTCGCCGCGGCCCCCGGGCGCGTCGAAGCGCGTCTCCGGCTGCCCACCGGGCAGGGGCTCTGGCTCGCGTTCTGGATGCTCGGCGCCGGCTGGCCCACCACGCCGTGGCCGCAGTGCGGCGAGCTGGACATCATGGAGCACAAGGGAAGTCAGCCCACGATCACCAGCTCCGCCATCCACGGGCCGGGGTACTCCGGCGCCACGCCGTTCGCGAGGGCGACGACGGGCCAGGCACCATTCTTCGAAGACTTTCATACCTTCGGCGTGACATGGGACGCGGGAGGAGTGCGCTTCGTCGTCGACGGCGTGCAGCACTACAGCGTCGCGCGCGGTGACGTGGCGCAGTACGGCGCGTGGGTGTTCGATCAGGCGTTCTTCCCGATCCTGAACCTCGCCGTCGGCGGGCACTTCGACGGGGATCCACAGTCCGACGCGATCCTGCCGGCGTCACTCACGGTCGACTACGTGCGCGTCTGGCGGCGGGCGAGTCCGTAACGGCTAGAGGTACTGAAGCCACCAGTCGCGCCGTCGATCCTTGAGACGCGCGAATGCGCGGCAGGGGAAGTACAGCGCCACCACGACGATCGCCCAGGCGAGATAGACGCCGGGCAGCCCTACGCCATACCAGTCGGGGAGTGACGCCGGATCGGTGACCACCGGGATGCGTCGCAGCTCGCCGCCCTGAAGAAGTGCGAGGATCATCCCGATGGCGTGCGCGGCGAAGATGTGCGTCGTGTAGAAGAACAGGGGGACGCGTCCATAGACCGACAGCCACGAGGCGACGCGCCCCCGCACCCGTTCCGTGAGCGCCAGCGCCACGAGCGTCGGTCCGAGTGTCATGAGCAGGAAGTGGAGCGACGGGGGATACTTCCGCACGTTCAGGAACGACGCGACCGTCAGGGCCGGCGTGCGCTGGGTCGTCCACGGATCGGGATTGCCATAGCCGTTTGCGGCGCGCAGGGCCAGGAACAGCGCCGTGGCGGCGAGCCCGCACCAGATGAAGAACCGCCGCCGCCGCACGGAGTCCCAGCGATAGACCTCGGCCAGCACGAATCCCAGCGCCATCACCGCGACCCACGGGACCAGCGGGTAGGCCACGAACAGCGTGCCCGGGATGATGAAGCCGGGCACGTGCAGCACGTGCCAGAACCAGGCGAACGAGCCGAGCGCCGCGGGCTGGACGCCGTCGAACAGGTTGTGGCCGGCGATCAGCAGCAGCGCGGACGCCGCGACAAGCGCGCGAGGCAGGTGCACCACCACCGCCATGACGATCATCGACCACCCCAGCGCCCACAGGACCAGTGCGAACGCGGGGAGGAGATCGAGGCTGAAGCGCCAG
>DASURJ010000018.1:0-3047 GCA_036280115.1 Gemmatimonadaceae bacterium | reverse complement strand
GGGCGGTGACACGGGAGCGGGTGACCGCCGCCGGCGCGGGGGCGGTGGTGGCGGGCTGAGGCGCAGCACTCCCGGCCGATACAGGTTTCCGCCTCCCCGTCAGGGATTTCTCTACGGAACATCAACCTTTTTCCGACTTCCCCGCCCCCCGCTTGGCCTAGAGTTCAGAGCTAGATACCGACTCAGGCGGGGGTGCATGCTTCTCGAGCGAATCGTCGTTGGGGTGGATTTCGGACCAGCATCACTGGCCGCGGCTCGCTGGGCCGCGCAGTGCCTGGCGCCGGAAGCCGAGATCGTCCTCGTCCACTGCGTGTCGCCGACGAAGGTGGCGACGGCTGGCGCCGAGTCCGCGACCTCACGCGCCCGCCACCGGCTCGAGGCCCTGCGCCAGGAGCTGGGCGCGGCGCGCACGCATATCGAGGTGGCGGACGGCAATCCCGCGATGCGCATCGCGGAGGCAGCGGAGCGGCTGGATGCCGACCTGATCGTCGTCGGCCCGCACAACCACTACCCGCAGACGGCGGTCAGGGTTGGGAGCACGGCCGACGAGCTCGTGCACCGGTCCTGCACTCCCGTCCTGCTCGCGACGGGTGAGTTGCGCGGCCCCCCGCGCCGCCTCTTGCTTCCCGTGCAAGGTCCCGACATCTCGGCGTTCGTATTCGAATGGGCACGCGCGATCGAGGCGCGATGCGACGCCAGGATTTCCATCGTTCATGTGGACGTCGCGCCGTGCTACCGCGAGGCGACCGACGAGGTTTCAGCGGACCAGGTACCTCGCTGGCGTCGGGTAGCCGACGGGTTCGAGCCCAACACCCTGTTCGTCGATGCCGTCAAAGCGAACGAGCCGGCCGACACCGTGATGTCGCAAGCGCAGCGATTCTCCAGCGACCTCGTCGTGCTTGGCGACCGGACGTTTGGCGCTGCCTCGCCACCCGCGATCCGCCGGCTCCTTCTGGAGACGCGGCGGCCCGTGCTCGTGGTTCCCGACGCCGCTCGTTAGACTCATCGGTCGTGCGGCGGTGCTGTACCAGGATGGGGAATGAGCGCTTCCCTCTCATTCCCCGCTTCCGCATTCTGCACATCCCCCTCACGGAGTTTTCCATGGTCTCCGTTCGACACACTGCGCTCGCGGTCGTCCTCGTGGGCGCGATTCTCGGTCCTAACGCGATCGACGCGCAGCGACGGCCTGCGCGCCAGGCATCCCCGCCGCCGATCATTCCGCTCACGCACTTCTTCGACAATCCTGAAGTCGCCGGCGCACAGATATCGCCTGACGGGCGATGGCTCACCGTCCTCAAGCCCTACCGTGGCAAGCTGAACATCCACCTGCGTCCGTTAGGGCGCGCGGGCGCTGAACGTCGCCTCACGAGCGATACCATTCGGCCGATCACCGGGTACTTCTGGTCCGCCGACAGCCGTTACATCCTGTACGCCCAGGACAAGGGCGGCAACGAGAACTATCACGTCTATCGCGTACCGGTGGCCGGAACCGGGCGGCCGGAAGCGAAAAATCTCACGCCCTATGAAGGCGTGCGCTCGGTGATTTTCGCCGTTCCGCGTGATCTCCCCGATCGCATCCTCATCGGCCTCAACAAGCGCTCCGCCTCGGCCTTCGACGCCTACTGGCTCAACATCGCCACCGGCGACACCACGATGGCCGCTCAGAATCCGGGTCGCATCCTCGGCTACCTGCTCGACAAGCAGAACCGGCTGCGCGCCGCCGCGGGATCGAATGAGCAAGGGGGCACCGACATCTTCGCGCGTGCGTCGGATCAGGCCGAATGGAAGAAGGTCGCGAGCTATCCCGCGACCGAGAATGTCACGCCCCTGCGCGTGCACCCCGATGGCCGTCGACTGTACATGGCGAGCAACCACGGCGAGACCGACCTGGCGCAGCTCGTGCTGCTCGACCTCGAGACGGGCGCCACGACGCCCGTCGAGAGTGACCCGGAGAAGCAGGTCGACTTCGGCTCCGCGGTGTTCAGCGACATCACCGATTCGCTTCTCGCGACGGTGTACGTCGCCGACACCGTGCGCATCTATCCGAAGAACCCTCGCTTCGCTCGTGACATCGCGAACATCAAGAAGCTGCACGACGGAACGCCGGGCGTGAGCTCGATGACGCGCGACGAGATGAAGTACATCGTCAGCTTCGACTCGCCGACGGATCCGGGAGCGACGTACCTGTACGATCGCCGGACCGGGCGGGCGCAGTTCCTCTTCCGTCCCCGCCCCTGGCTGGTGCCGAGCCACCTGGCGCCCATGCGACCCGTCTCGTTCAAGTCGGAGGATGGGCTGACCGTGCACGCATATCTCACTACGCCAGTCGGCGTCCCCACTCGAAACCTGCCGCTCGTCCTCGTCGTGCACGGGGGGCCGTGGGCGCGCGACACATGGGGATACGATCCCGAATCGCAGCTGCTCGCCAATCGCGGTTACGCGGTGCTTCAAATCAACTATCGTGGGTCCACCGGCTACGGAAAGGCATTCTACAACGCTGCCGTCAGGGAGTGGGCGGGGAAGATGCACACCGACCTGGTCGACGGCGTGCGCTGGGCGATCAAGGAAGGCATCGCCGACTCGAGCAAGGTCGCCATCTACGGTGGATCATACGGTGGCTACGCGACGCTCGTGGGGCTGACGTTCACTCCGGAAGTGTTCGCGTGCGGCGTGGACTACGTAGGACCGTCATCACTGGTCACGCTCATCGAGTCCTTCCCGGAATACTGGAAACCGTTCCTCGAGGGATCCTTCTATCGGCACGTGGGCAATCCCGCCGTCGCGGCCGACGTCGAGGACATGAACAAGCGGTCGCCGCTGTTTCGCGTCGATCGAATTCAGGATCCGTTGCTGATAGTCCAGGGCGCGAACGATCCACGCGTCACCAAGCGCGAAGCGGATCAAATGGCGATCGCGTTGCGCGACCGCGGCGTCAAGGTGCGATACCTGCTCGCGCCGAATGAGGGTCACGGCTTTCTGAACGCGGACAATCGCGTCGCGCTCTATCGCGCGATGGAGCTCTTCTTCAAGGACTGCCTCGGCGGACG
>DASURJ010000017.1:0-2108 GCA_036280115.1 Gemmatimonadaceae bacterium | reverse complement strand
TCGACGGCGATCGTGAGCCCGCGAAGCGGCGAGCCCGAGTCACGGATCGGCGGCGGTCGTCTGACCCTCACGACCAGTGCACTGCTCGTCTCATCCCAGAAGGTCAGGTAGCCGAACGGGAGGTGCGCGAGATGCAGCGTGAACCGAAGCCGATCCGTCGTCTCCTGGTCCCACGTCACCATGCGGATCAGCGAATCGTTGGAGACGAACCGCGTCACATCGCTGCTGCTCGACGTCCCGTGGAGCGTCAACACCATGCTCCGTCCACTCTGAGTCACCAGATGTGGTGGTCTCTCGCTCATCGGCACGACAAAGTCGGACCACTCGGCGCCTGGCACAACGCGCGCATTGCCGGCGACGCGGCGAGGCAGCGCGCTACCGGCCTGGAGCAAGCGCGCGTCGGTGCCGAGGACCCACGCCTCGACGCTTCCGTCGAGACGCACGCGCACGAAATCGGCGTTGCGCCCCGTCAGCTCCACTCGCGTTCCGGGAAGGAGGAACCACTTGTACGTGGCGTCCGGCTGGGGGCGCGCGAAGATCACGCGATCGGTGTCGCTCATCGGCGCCGGATCGGCGCCGAGGATCACGAGGCGCGGGCTGGTGTCGGTGGGGGCAATCGCAGGGATCGAAAGAGGCACCGTGTCGGAGCCACGCGCGATCATGAGCTGCCTCGGCGACGTCAGTGCGCGCGCGGGGACGTCGGTCGCCCATGTTTCGGCTGAGCCAAGCCGGATCCTGATCGAATCGCGGAGAAGCGCACTCGTGTCGCGGCCGTCCGCGCGAACGCCGGGAAGTGTCGCAGCGTTGATGAGGGCGACTCGACCAGCGGCTGTGCTGTCGAGCGCGATCCACACCGACGCGTTCGCTGGTGCGCGCACGCTCACCCGTACGCGTTCTTCCGGGCGAAGCATCAGTCCGGGGCGCGGCGCGAGGCTTCCGCTGTCGACGACGAGGGGTCCATCGAGCGCGAGCACTGGCGGTGCCGGCGGGAGCCGAACCGGGTGTGTGACGCGCACCGTATCGCCGCCGAGCGATGCGATGAGATCGAAGCGGGCCGAATCGGAACCCGGAAGGGGTAGAAACGCGAGGAAGCTCCCGTTGGGCAGCACCGGTACCGCCACACCGTTGATCGAGAGCGTCGCCCGCCCATTGCCGGCGCTGCCGAAGATGAAGCTCGAATCCCGGGCCTCGATCAGCGAGCCGGCGGCAGGGTACTGGACGTGAATCCGCAACGGCCCCTCGACGAGCGGCACCGGTGGGAGCACAGGTGGCGTCTCGCGCGCGTCGGGCGCGGGGCTGACGCGACCCGAAGCGCACGCGCCCAGCGCTACGAGAAGCGCGACACCGGCGAGGCGTCGCGCGATCGGGTGGTGCGACATGACGTCAAGGTAACCGGCGCGCGTTGCCCGTGGGAGACAGGCCGCAGTTTGCCGCGTCTCACCGGCATTTCTATATTGCCGCGGGCAGCAGACCGGGACGTGGCGCGCCGCCGGCCGGGCACGTGACAACCTACCGTTGGAGGCAGTCTATTCTGTACCGCCAGCCGCGCTCGACCAACTCCCCCACTTCGTGACGACGCATAACCCTCCCGCGAGCACCGATCCGCGCGGCGACATCACCGTTCACGTCCTTGGCCGCACCGATGTCGGCCGCACACGCGAGCACAACGAGGATGCGTTTCTCGTCGCGGACCTCACCTCGGGGACCGTGGCCGACCAGGCCGAGGCCGTGTCTTACACGCTCGGGCCGCGCGGAGTGCTGTTCATGGTGGCCGATGGACTTGGCGGTGCCGCTGCCGGCGAGATCGCGAGCGGCATGGCGGTCGATGTCGTGCTCCAGGAGCTCCGTCGCACGTGGGTGAGCGCTCCCACCCGGGATCCGGACACGTTCGCCCACGCTCTGAAGAAGGCGTGCGACGTCGCCAACACGCGTATCTACGAATACGCGATGAAGAACCCCGATCATCGCGGACTCGGAACCACCGCGACGATCGCGGGACTCCTCGGCGATCGCCTCTATCTCGTGCAGGTGGGTGACTCGCGCGCGTACATCGTGCGCGGTGGCGTCGCGCAACAGATCACCAAGGATCAGTCGCTGATGCAGCGGCT
>DASURJ010000016.1:0-3782 GCA_036280115.1 Gemmatimonadaceae bacterium | reverse complement strand
GCTCGGTCCCACTCTCCCGTGAACGTCGGCAGCCCCGAGGCGCGCTCAATGCCCAAAGTGAGAATCGGGATCGTCGGCTCGCGATTTCAGGCGGACTGCATCGCGGCCTCCGTGAAGGCGATGCCCGAGGAGGCCGAGGTGGTCGCCGTCGCGTCGCCCACGCCAGGGAACGCGGAGGCGTTCGCGCGGAAGCACGCCATCCCGGCGTTCCACACCGACTACCGCGAGATGCTCCGCGACCCGCAGATCGAGATGATCTCCATCTCTGCGCCGAACCACCTGCACGCGCGCATCACGATCGACGCGGCGCGCGCGGGGAAACACGTCGTCTGCGAGAAGCCGCTCTGCCTGACGCTCGAGGAGGCCGACGCGATGATCGCCTCGTGCAACTCGGCGGGCGTGCTTCTGCTCTACGCCGAGGAGCTGTTCTTCGCGCCGAAATACGTCAAGGCGAAGCAGATGGTGGATGAGGGAGCGTTCGGGCGCGTGCATCTCGTGAAGCAGAGCGAGAAGCACTCCGGCCCGCACGCCGACTGGTTCTGGGATGTAGAACAGTCGGGCGGCGGCGCGCTCATGGACCTCGGATGCCACGGCATCGCGTTCTGCTGGTGGCTCCTCGGCAGGCCTAACGTGAAAAATGTCTACGCGCAGCTCTCGACGCAGGTACACGCCAGCCGCACGCGGGGTGACGACGAAGCGCTCACCCTCATCGAGTTCGACGGCGGCGCCATCGGCGTGGTCGAGAACAGCTGGACCAAGCCCGGCGGGATGGACGACGCGATCGAAGTGTTCGGCGCGCACGGCCAGACGTACGCCGACATGCTGATGGGCAACGCCCTGCCGACGTACTCCGAGGTCGGCTACGGCTATGCGGTGGAGAAGGCCGCGTCGACCAGGGGATGGTCCTGGCCCGTCTTCGAGGAGCACTGGAATTACGGCTTCCCGCAGGAGATGCGGCACTTCGCGCGGTGCGTGCGCGGCAAGGAGGCGCCGATCTCGGACGGCGAGACGGGTCGTGTGGTGCTCGAGGTGATGTACGCGGCCTACGCCTCGGCGGGGCTCGGCCGGAAGATCACGATGCCCTTCCGGCCGAGCGGAATCGCGAAGCCGATCGATCTATGGACAAAGCCGGAGCTGGCAAGCGGCGTGTCGTGATGTCGGGTGGGATTGACGGCAAGGCTCGTCGAGCGCGTATGTTGAGACGGTACGACCCACCGCCGCCATTCGTAACGAGAGGTGCCGCATGACAGGACCATCGTGGAAGGCAACCGGGCAGTACTACGAGACGTGCAATTGCGATTTCGTGTGTCCATGTCTTCCGGGGCAGCTCGCGGTCAGCCCCACCGAAGGTGAGTGCCTCTTCGCCATGGCGTTCCAGATCGAGCGCGGAACCTACGGCGCACTCACGCTCGATGGGCTCGGGTTCATCGTGCTCGGCATGACCCCCGAGGCAATGAACAAGGGGAACTGGTCCGTCGGCGTCATCGTCGACGAGCGCGCCACCGCGGAGCAGCGCGACGCAATTGTCGCGATCGCCAGCGGCTCCGCTGGCGGACCCATGGGCGCGCTGGCACCACTCGTGGGAAGATTCCTCGGCGCGGAAGCGGCGCCGATCCGCTTCGATCGCAGCGGCGCCAGTTGGTCCGTCACCGCCGGGAACCTGCTCGACATGGCCGCACAAGGCGCAATGGGGATGAACCCTAACGCGAGCGGGCCACTCCAGCTGGAAAACACCGGGCACCCCGCGGCCGACCGGTTCACGCTCGCCCGCGCATTGCGAACCCACATCGACGCGCTCGGCTTGAGCTTCCATGAGGCGAGCGGACGAAACAACGGCCAGTACGCACCATTCAGCTGGCGCAGTGCGTAGCCCGTCACCGGTCGCGGCCCTTCCCCGTCGCGACCGCGTCGTCATCGCGGGCTGCATCCTGCTCGCCTGCGCCATCGCGTGGGCGTATCTCGTCCACGCCCATCATCAGACGTCATCGCGTGCCGCCGCCGACATGCCGATGATGGACATGGGCATGCGGATGGACGCGCCGTGGGGTGCCGCCGACCTCGTCTTCACCTTCACGATGTGGGCCGTGATGATGGTCGGCATGATGAGCCCGTCCGCGGCACCAGTGGTCCTGCTCTTCGCGGCGACGCACGCGCGTCGCGCGGACGGCAGCGCGCGTGCCGCCGTGCCG
The DNA here is from genome assembly GCA_036280115.1 of Gemmatimonadaceae bacterium. Taxonomy (GTDB): domain Bacteria; phylum Gemmatimonadota; class Gemmatimonadetes; order Gemmatimonadales; family Gemmatimonadaceae; genus JAJKIV01. Next base: position 1,593 of record DASURJ010000016.1, on the reverse strand, counting down.
ATGTTCGGGCTCGGCTACATCGCGGTGTGGGTGGCGTTCAGCGCGTGCGCCACGCTCGCCCAGTGGGCACTGCACCAGGCCGCGCTCCTGTCGCCGACCATGGCCGCCGCGAGCCCGCGTCTCGCCGGCGCACTGCTCATCGCCGCGGGCGTCTATCAGCTGACCCCACTCAAGCACGCCTGCCTCACACATTGCCAGACACCGCTCGGCTTTCTCGTGACCCACTGGCGCGACGGCACCGCCGGCGCGTTCCAGATGGGACTGCGGCACGGCAACTACTGCCTTGGCTGCTGCTGGGCACTCATGGGTGTACTGTTCGCCGTCGGCGTGATGAACCTCGCCTGGGTGGCCGCGCTGACCGCCTTCATCCTGCTGGAAAAGATGGGTGAAGGCGGTCAGCGCGTGGCACGCGTCGGTGGTGTCCTTCTCATCGTGCTCGGCGTGCTCTATTTCACCAGGCAAACGCGATGAAAGCCGACGGATTCCCTGAGCTTCGCCGCCGCGTACTGCCGGATGGTCTCGAGCATCTGGAAGCGCGGCGGCGCAGTCGAGGAATGACCTACTGTCGCTCGAGGATGTAGTACCCGCTCCCTGCATCGAAGCGGAGCTCCGTCACTGCACCGTTGTCTCCGTTCGCTCGGCGAAACGTCAGGAACGCATTTCCCTGGCGAAACGTCAGCCCCTCCACCCACGGCAGCACGCGCGCGGGAGAGCCGTTGGCCGAGAAGGCGAGCCCCTGTGGCGTCTGCGTCACTTCGACGACCATATCGCGCCCGCGCGACGGGCCCTTGTACTTGCCGATGAGCGGTGCGGGGTCGCCCGCGAAACGCGCCGACGTGGGACGCGTCCACGGAAGCACCTCGGCCGCCAGCTCACCGGCCACTGCACCGGGATCGATGTTCCCGTTGCTGTTTATCAGGACGACGATCGCCATCTGCGCGTCCGGGTACCAGGTCGCCTCGGCTACGAATCCGCCGATCGCGCCGCCGTGGCCGATGAACTCGAGGCCACGAACGTCCTTGCCGACTCCGATTCCCATTCCATAACGGAGCGGCGTGCCGTCGTTGAGCTTCGACGGCGTGATCATCTCGGCGTACGAATCCGGCGAGAGCACCTTGCCGCCGTGGAGCGCCTTGAGCCAGATGACCAGGTCGCCGGCGGTCGAACAGAGCGAACCAGCGGAAAACGGCCAGGTGTGCACGTTGGTCGGCGCGCGGCGAATAACGCCGTTCTGCACCGCGTACCCGTGCGCTCGGCGCGGAATATTCTCCGAGCTGTTGCAGTACATCGAGCGCGTCATGCCGAGCGGCTCGAAGATCTTCTTCTCGACGTAGTCCTCGTACGTCATGCCGCTCGCCTTCTCGACGACGAGGCCGAGGAGCCAGAAGGCGGAGTTGTTGTAGATCTGCGCCTCGCCCGTGGGGAACTGGAACGGGTAGCGCTTGATGAGCGCGTAGGCGGAATCGCGTGGGAAGCGGTTGTTCGATACGAGGACGCCGAACTCCTGCATCTCCGTGATCCCTACCATGCCGGATGTGTGGTCGAGCAGCCGGCGCAGCGTGAGCTTGTTGCCGCGGGTGTCGAAGTCCGGGA
>DASURJ010000015.1:0-3129 GCA_036280115.1 Gemmatimonadaceae bacterium | reverse complement strand
CCCACGCCCATCAGGAACACCAGCATGACCGCGAGCGGCAGCGTCATCTTGTTGAAGAACGGCGACCCCACGCTCACCTTGACCCCGCGAACCGCCTCGGCCACGAGCGGGAACAGCGTCCCGAGGAGCACGGTGAACATGAACGCCGTGAGCAGCAGGTTGTTCACGAGGAACGCCGACTCACGGGAGACCGCGGAGTCCAGCTGCCCGCGTGCCCGGAGCTCGCCGCCGTTGCCGGCCACGAGCGCCATCGTCGCCACCAGCACGAGGGCGATGAACGCGAGGAAATAGTAGCCGATCGATCCCTGGGTGAACGCGTGCACCGACGAGAGCACGCCGGAGCGCGTGAGGAACGTGCCGAGGATCGTGAGCACGAACGTGCCCACCACCAGGTTCAGGTTCCAGAGCTTGAGCATGTTGCGCCGCTCCTGGATCATGACCGAGTGCATGAACGCCGTCGCCGTGAGCCACGGCATGAACGACGCGTTCTCGACGGGATCCCACGCCCAGTAGCCACCCCAGCCCAGTACCTCGTACGACCACCACATGCCGGCGATGATCGCGGCGGTCAGGAACATCCACGACGCGATGGTCCACTTGCGCGTGCTCCTGATCCAGTCCTCGGTGTCGAGCTCGCCGGCGAGCATGGCGCCGATCGCGAACGCGAACGGCACGGTGAAGCCCACGTAGCCCAGGTAGAGCAGCGGCGGGTGCACCGCCATGAGAATGTGGTTCTGGAGCAGCGGGTTCGGGCCGGGGCCATCCGCCGGCACGGGGCTCACGACGCCGAAGGGATCGGCCGGCCCGATGAGGAGGATGAGGAAGAACGAGGTCACGAAGAGCATGACGGCCGTCGCGTACGCGACGGTGTCGCTGGTCTCGCGCCGGCGCGACCACACCACCATCGCGGTGAACAGCGTGAGGACGAATCCCCAGAACAGGATCGATCCCTCGAGCGCGCTCCACAGCGAGATCAGCGTGATGACCGGCGGCGTCGAGCGGCTGCCCACCTGCGCGACGTACGACACGCTGAAATCGTGTGTGACGAGCGCCACGACCATCACGAGGGTCGCCAGCGCGAGCAGCCCGAAGGTGGTGTACGCGGCGGCGTACCCCGCGCGCACGAACGAGGGACGGCGACGACGAACGCCGACGACGGCGAGCGTGGCCCCGGTGAGTGCGACGAAGAGCGCGACCAGGAGCGCGCTCGAGCCGATGACCCCGATCACGACTTCCCCTCCTTGATCAATTGCTGGTACATCTCCTTCGGCATCTCCCCTTCCTTCGGCGGGTGATACTCGTTGGAGTGACGCACCATCAGGTTCGTGGCGGAGAAGACGCCGTCCTTGCCGAACCGCCCTTCGACGATCACGCCCATGCCCGGGCGGAACATCGAGGGCGGCGCGCCGGTCGAGCGCACCGGGATCTCCTTGTTTCCGTCGGTGATCCGAAACCGCAGGTCGAGCTTGTCGGCGTTCCAGACCACCGAGTTCTCGGCGACCATCCCGCCGAGGCGGACCGGCGTGTCCACCGCGCCGGTGCCCTTGGCGAGCAGCTCGGCGGGCGTGAGGAAGTACACGAGGTTCTCACCGATGCCGCCGTACAACAGGTAGCCGAAGGCACCGAGAATGACGGCGCCGAGGGCGATGAACGTCAGGCGGCGGCCTTTGCGCGCGCGCGTCATGGGATCTCTCCGAGTTCGCGGCGCTCGGCCGCTTCACGTCTCACGGCCCGTCCGCGGGTGACCAGGTACAGCTGATACGCGACGAGACCGATCCAGGTGACCGCGTACGCGGCGGTGACGAAGTTCCAGTCAGACATGGCTCGGCTCCGGCAGGCGAGTCGAAAGGATGTCGTCGAGCGCATCGCGTTCGGCCGCGCGCTCGAGATCGCGCTCGGCGCGAGCGACGTAGTAGCGCTGCGCGATGAAGAAGACGCACACCGCGAGCATCGCGAGACCGCTCAGGCGCAGCGCGATGACGTAGGACGGGTCCACCGTCTTCGGCGTCGACGGGAGCTGGTGCAGGGTGCGCCACCACTTCACCGACATGTACACGATCGGCACGTTGAGCGCGCCGAGGATCCCGACGGCGGCGCTCCACTTCGCGCGCCGCTCGGGATCCTCCGTGAAGGAGCGCAGCGCGAGATAGCCGACGAAGACGACGAGGAGCACGGCCGTCGAGGTGAGCCGCGCGTCCCACGTCCACCACACGCCCCAGGTGGGGCGACCCCAGATGGAGCCGAGCAGCAGCGTGAGGGCGGTCATCACGGCGCCGGTCTCCGCGGCCGCCGCGGCAATGAGGTCGTGCTTTTCCTGCCCCTTCCACAGGTAGAGCGCGCCGCCGATGAAGACGACGAAGAAGCACACGAATGCCGTCCATGCGGCCGGCACGTGGGCGTACATGATCTTCTGCAGGTGCCCCATGTCGCGGTCGGGCGACGACGCGAGCAGCCCGTAGGCGTGGGCGCCGGCCAGCGCGAGGAACGAGCCCGCGCCGAACGGCGCGAGCCAGCGCGGGCGGCTGATCGGGGTCGGAAGGGTTCCAGCGGTGGTGGAATTCACGGTCACGCTCCGATGACGGAGTCGAACACGAAGATCGACGCTGCGAGGAAGATGAGATCGAAGGCGACGAGCATCCGGATCCAGGATGCGCCGTCGCCCATCACGTCGCCCGACACCAGCACCGCCGTGGCCTTCGCGGCCGCGATCAGCACGGGGACGAGCATGGGAAACAGGAGCAGCGGGAGCAGGACCTCCCGCGCGCGGCTGCGGCTGGCGAGTGCGGCGTAGAAGGTCCCGAGGGTCACGAAACCCACGGTGCCGAGAAAGAGCACGACCGCCAGCATCGGCATCGCGCGGTCGAGCGGCGCGTGATAGAGCACCGCGGCCAGCGGGACGGCGATCACTTCGACCGCCAGCACGAACACGAGGTTGGCGGCGACCTTGCCGACGAAGATCGGCCAGCGCTCGCCGGGATACAGCAGCAGCGTCTCGAGCGCGCCGTTGTCCAGCTCGACCTGATACGAGCGGTTGAACGCCTGCACGCCGCTGAAGAGCACCGTGAGCCACAGGACGCCGCCGGTCGCGGCGCGGAGACCTTCGGCGTCGGGGCCGAGCGCGAAGCCGAA
>DASURJ010000014.1:0-3444 GCA_036280115.1 Gemmatimonadaceae bacterium | reverse complement strand
TCGGCGTCCGCGGCGGCGTCGGACACGGCCTTCTCCTGCGCCTCGAACGCCTCGGCCTCGGGCGAGTCCGCTGCCAGCGCCGCTGCGAACTCCGGATCGATGTAGGTCGCGGTGCTCGCGGTCTCGGGCGCCGCGCCGTTGGCCGCGGCGGCATCCGGGTCAACCACGAGCGGTTGCTCCGCCACGACCGCGACTCCCGTCTCCACCCCGCCCTGACGAATGGCGGGGAACAGGTGCACTTCGACGACCCGTTCCTTCGGTACGCGCTCGGCGATCGCGCGCAGGAAGCGCTGCTGTGTCTCGGTCATCCCGCCACCGCCGCCGACCGGCCGGAAGCAAGTCCTGTCGTGCGACCGTCCAGCTCACGTTCCACGAAGAGCCGCAATATGTGCATGAAGTCCTGCGCGTTGGTGACCACCCCGAACGCCTGATGCGTCCCGCGGTCCTTGAGCTTCCCCACCACGAATTCGGCCGAGTCGACGCAGATGGTGGGGAGCTCTCGAAGCGTTCCATCGGGATCGGTGACGAACGCCGGCAGCATGTTGCCGGTGGCGATGGCGTGCAGCGCCGTCGCGATCATGATCGCCATCGTCGCGCGCGTGGTATGCGCCTTCATGGCGTCTTGCGACTCCGACACGTCCGTATAGACATCGGGCAGTGGACCGTCGTCGCGGATGGAGCCGCAGAGCACGAACGGGACGCCCTTCCGCACGCACGCGTGCATGATCCCGTCGGTGATCACGCCCAGCTCGACGGCACGCTGAATGGAGCCGGCGGCTCGCACCTTGTTGATCGCGCGCATGTGAAGGCCGTGGCCGCCGACCGTCGTCTCACCGCTGCCGGACATGCCGAGCGTCGTGCCGAAGATCGACGCCTCGATGTCGTGAACGGCGACCGCGTTCCCGGCGAGCAGCGCGCTCACGAAGCCGTTCATGATGAACCACGTCATGTCGGCGCGGGCACGGGAGTGCACGAGCGCCGGCCCCGTCACCCAGACGATGTAGCCGCCGCGCTCACGCTCGTCGAGCAGCAGTCGCGCGAGGTGCGCATAGTCCACCGGCTTCTCGCGCGACACCTCGCTGGCCATGAACTTGAACTCACCGTCGTCGTTTCGCGCGGCGACCTCGGCGTGCACGAAGATGCCTTCGCTCCCGTCTTCCTTCTTTCCCACAGCGACGAGCTCGCCGGCCTTCACTCGGCGCATCTCGCGGACCCAGAGCTCGCCATTGGCGTCCAGCACGAGCGCGGCGTCCATGCGGGGGTCGTGCGGCAACCTCCACTCGCCGCGCACGCGGACGTAGGTGGGGAGGTTGGTGGTGGAGAAGAAGTCCTCGGGCAGCACGCCGTCGGCCGGCGCGGGCACGAATTGCGCGTCGGGCGCGCTCACGAGCCGGGGCGCGCTGAAGTCGGGAGGCGGTATGATCGGCACGAGGGAAAGATGCCTGACCGGCGTATCTCGGGCCAAGTCCCGGGGCGCTGGTGATTCTTTCCCGACAGGCCGTCGGGGATCAGCCCCCTGCCGTTCCACGGGCCCGGGCATCAGACTGCACCCTGATACACCCTTCCCCACCCGATCCGCGGAGACCCCGTATGCCACCCGTTGCCCGTTACGTTCGCCAGGCCGTCGTCGCGATCGTCGCGGCCGCCGGTTTTGCACCGGCGATCGGCGCCGTCCTGCCGGCGCAGCCGAGTGCGCAGCGTGACAGCGCGGTCGTGGCGCGCCGCGACTCGCTCGAGCGCGAGCTGAATCGCATCGCCGTCGTCGAGCGCAAGCTCATGATCCCCATGCGCGACGGTGTGCGCATGCAGTTCGACGTCTACCGTCCGAAGGACGCCGCGGGGCCGGTTCCGGCGATCTTCGTGCGGACGCCGTACAACATGAACTTCTGGGACGTGCAGCTCCGCGCGCCCGCCGACATGAGCGCACAGCTCGAGGCGGTCAAGCGCGGGTACGCGTACGTCGGCGCGAACGAGCGCGGCCACTTTTTCTCCGAGGGGAACTACGACATCCTGGGCCCGCCGGTCTCGGATGGCGTGGACGAGATCGAGTGGATCGCGTCCCGGCCCTGGTCGAACGGCAAGGTCGGGCTGATCGGCTGTTCGTCGACGGCGGAGTGGCAGATGGCGGTTGCGGCCCAGGCGCCGCGGGGGCTGGGGACGATCATCCCGCAGGGGTTCGGTGCGGGCGTCGGGCGCGTGAAGCCGTACTACGAGCAGGGGAACTGGTACCGCGGCGGCGCGGTCCAGCAGTTGTTCATCAGCTGGTTGTATGGCCAGCAGAATCAGGTCCGGCCGATGTTCCCGCCGACTACCTCACAGGAGGAGCTGATTCGCGCGGCGAAGTCGTACGACCTCGCGCAGCGCCTGCCCCCGGTGGACTGGGCGAAAGCGTTCTGGCACCTGCCGACGCAGGAGCTCATCAAGGCGGTGGATGGGCCGCGCGGCATCTTTGCCGACTCGATGCCCGGCATCGCCACGGGCGGCGCGATGATCCAGCGCGCACCTAACGACTCTGCGTGGTATCGCGGGGGGCTGTGGCACGACGACATGAAGATCAACGTGCCGGGGTTGTGGATCATGACCTGGTACGACGTGTCGGTCGGACCGAACCTCGCCACGTTCAATCACGTGCGTCGTACGGCTGATCCGGCGATCGCGAATCAGCAATACGCGATCATCGCGCCGACACTGCACTGCGCGCACCGCCGGGCGACCGAGAACACGATCGTGGGGGAACGCAGCGTGGGCGACGCGCGCTACGACTACGACGCCCTCACGTACGGCTGGTTCGACCACTTCCTCAAGGGGAAGGACAGCGGGCTGCTCGACACGATGCCGAAGGTCCGCTACTTCACCATGGGCTCGAACAAGTGGCAGACGTCGGACACGTGGCCGCCGCGCGGGGCGGAGCCGATGACGTTCTACCTCGCCAGCGACGGCAAGGCGAACACCCGCAACGGTGATGGCGTTCTGACCACGCGGCCGCCCACGCGCGACCGGCCGGACACGTTCTCGTACGACCCGAAGAACCCGGTGCCGTCCCGCGGGGGCAACGTCTGCTGCCAGGGCAACGCGGTGTCGGGCGGCGCGTTCGATCAGCAGGAGATCGAGCTCCGGCCGGACGTCCTCGTGTACACGACGGAGCCGTTGAAGGAAGGAATGGAGGTGACCGGTCCGATCGACGTGACGATCTATCTCTCATCCGACCGAAAGGACACGGACGTCACGGTAAAGGTGCTCGACGTGTATCCTGACGGCCGCGCGTACAACCTCGATGAGACCATTCAACGCGTCCGGTATCGCGACGGCTACGACAGACCGCCGACGTGGATGGAACCGGGGAAGGTCTACAAGGTCCAGCTGCAGCCGATGACGACGAGCAACTGGTTCGCGCCCGGGCACCGCATTCGCATCGAGGTGTCGAGCTCGAACTTCCCGCGGTTC
>DASURJ010000013.1:0-12676 GCA_036280115.1 Gemmatimonadaceae bacterium | reverse complement strand
GAACGGCGCCAGCGACTCGCGAGCCGCGGTCTCTACGGCGGCCGAGTCCACGGTGGCCGCGCCGTGCTCGCGCGCGAACTTCGCGGCATAGTCGCCGGCACGCTTGCCGAACACCAGCAGGTCGGAGAGTGAGTTGCCGCCAAGACGATTGGCGCCGTGGAGGCCGGCCGCGCACTCCCCCGCCGCGAAGAGGCCAGGCACCGTGGACATCTGTGAATCGCCGTCCACACGAATGCCGCCCATCACGTAGTGCGTGGTGGGGCCGACTTCCATGGGCGTCGTCGTGATGTCGATGTCCGCGAGCTGCTTGAACTGATGGTACATGCTGGGCAGCTTCTTCTTGATGTGCTCCGTCGCGTTAGGGATGCGCGCCTTGATCCAGGCGATGTCGAGGTACACGCCGCCGTGCGGGCTCCCGCGCCCCTCGCGCACTTCGCGCATGATGCAGCGGGCAACGTGGTCGCGGGTGAGCAGCTCGGGAGGACGCCGCGCGTTCTTGTCCCCCAGCACGTACCGCCACCCCTCTTCCTCGTTGTCGGCCGTTTGCGGGCGGTAGTTCTCCGGGATGTCGTCGAACATGAACCGCCGACCTTCCTTGTTGACGAGGATTCCGCCCTCGCCTCGCACGCCTTCGGTCACGAGAATGCCCTTGACGCTCGGCGGCCACACCATCCCTGTCGGATGGAACTGAACGAACTCCATGTCCTGGAGCGCCGCGCCGGCGTGATACGCGAGCGATTGCCCGTCGCCGGTGTACTCCCAGCTGTTGCTCGTGATGCTGAAGGCGCGCCCGATGCCACCGGTGGCGAGCACGATGGCCTTCGCGCGAAACACCTTGAAGTGGCCACGCTCGCGGTCGTACGCGAACGCGCCCGACACGCGCTCCCCGTCCTTGAACAGCGTGACGACCGTGCACTCCATGTGCACGTCGAGCCCCTGGTGAATGCCGTGATCCTGGAGCGTCCGGATCATCTCCAGGCCGGTTCGATCGCCCACGTGTGCGAGGCGTGGATAGCGGTGGCCGCCGAAGTTGCGCTGCAGGATGCGCCCGTCGCTCGTCCGGTCGAACAGTGCTCCCCACGCCTCGAGCTCTCGCACGCGGTCCGGGGCTTCCTTCGCGTGGAGCTCGGCCATCCGCCAGTTGTTGACGTACTGGCCGCCGCGCATGGTGTCCGCGAAGTGCACCCGCCAGTTGTCGCGGTCGTCGACGTTCGCGAGCGATGCGGCCATGCCGCCCTCGGCCATCACCGTGTGCGCCTTACCCAGGAGCGACTTGCAGACGAGGCCGACCTTCACGCCACTGGCCGCGGCGGCGATGGCCGCGCGGAGTCCCGCTCCGCCGGCGCCAATGACGAGGACGTCGTGATCGATCGTTTGGTAGTTAGGCATAGTGGTATAGCAGCTAACAGCCATCAGCTATCAGCTATCAGCACAGCGAGAACCCTCGGGATGCCCCTCTCGCCTCGAGAAGCTTCCCGGTGGTTTCGCTTTGCTGATAGCTGATGGCTGATGGCTGATGGCTCTCTACACAATTCTTATATCGCTCCAGATACCCATGGCGCATAAACGGATATACACGTCACAGAACGCCACGGAGAAAAGGCTCAGCCACGCGAACATCGCGTGCCGCCGGTTCAGCGCCGAACACCCCTCGTAGGCTCGGCGGCGCACCGGTCGCCCCGCGAGCCGGTCGAGGTAGCCGCCCACCACGTGTCGAAACGAGTGGCAGCCTAACGTGTAGCTCGTCAGGAGCACCACGTTCACCGCCAGCAGAATGGTGCCGAGCCCGACGCCGAACGTGACCTGGCCCGTCGCGGGGTTCGTGAACCACATGGCCTTCCAGACATCCCACGAGAGCAGGACCAGGAAGAGCAACGCGACGTAGAGGAAGTACCGGTGAACGTTCTGAACGATGAGCGGGAACGAGCTCTCGCCGCGATACGACGTACGGGGCTCGCCTACGGCGCAGGACGGTGGGTCGGCCCAGAACGCCTTGTAGTACGCGCCCCGGTAGTAGTAGCAGGTGAAGCGGAACAGGCCCGGAAAGGGAAGGATGAGCAGCGCCGGGGAGAACGGCAGCCACGCCGGCCACCACCCCGGTTTCGGCCCGAACCACGCATGAGGCGAATCGCCCCACAACTCCGGGGCGTAGAACGGCGAGAGGTACGGGCCGAAGGTGTAGTGGGCGTTCTGGAACGCCGCCCACGTCGCGTACACGACAAACGAACCCAGAATCAGAAAGACGACTACCGGCTGAACCCACCACGCGTCGCGGCGATACGTCTCGCCGAACCCACGTTGAATTACCGGCAGTTGCGCATGCGCCATTCAGTTCCTCCTGTAGTCCGAACTCGGCGCCGGCACCATCGCGGGCGCCCGAATCGACGCGCAAAACAACCTCGGGTAGCGCGTGGATGTCAATACGCCGGGTGATGTGGCACGCAGCGAGCCCCTCGCACGGACGCCCGATCACCGTACGTCGTCGCCAGGCGCGACGGCTCGTCACCGCAGCGGAACGCGCACGAGCGCCGAGGGGCGCGCCCTGCTATGTTAGCGCGCAGGGACGACGGGCGGGTGGGCGGCGCGCGTCCCTGACGCGCGCCGCCACCCGGTCCATGAGGGAAGGCCAATGCGGTTGCCCTTGCCGCGATGGCCGGTCCTTGCCCGTGGTGGTCCCGTCCCGAGAATTACGGATAGCCGCCGCGGCGGGCGGCCGGGACGTGTGGAACCCGGATTCGCCACGGCGCTGGGTGTACCCGCCGGACGACGATCCACTCCGATGGAGACGAGCTCGATGTTCCGCCGAACTGCAGTGACGTTAGGCATGGTGATCACGGTCGCGGCCGGATGCGCGTCGCGCGGGGCCGACACCGTGCGGCCCGAGGCCGACCCGGACGTGATCACCATCGACCAGATCGTGCGATCGAAGGCCACGAACGCCTACGACCTGATCGCGACGATCCGCCCCCAGATGTTCACGGCGCACGGCGCCCCCACCACGCGCGGCCAGCAACCGTCGACGCAGGGACGGCAGGCGCTCCCGGTGGTCGTGTACATCGACAACGTGAAGGTCGGCCCCGTCTCGGAGCTCAAGTCACTCGGCACGGTCGACGTGCGCGAGATCCGCTACCTGAGTCCGCGCGTCGCGACGGACCGCTGGGGGCTCAACCACGCCGGCGGCGTCATTCACGTCACAACCATCCAGGGACTCGGCCCCGATACGGCGTCGCAGTGACCGTTAGGCCATTGCCGCGATGCGGCGCGCCGACCACTTCGCCATCTCGTCACACGCGTCGCAGTTGCCGCACTCCCAATCCGGCACCACCTCCTCGCCGAAATACTCGAGGATGTAGCGTGTGCGGCATTGCGCCGTCTGACAGAACGCGATGATCGAGCGAAGCTTCGCCTGGTCGCGCGCGCGACGCTCCTCGTAGTCGATCAGGTCGGCGCTGAGGTCGCACGCCACGAGGTTGTTGCGCAGCCGCTCCCACCGCCCGCCACGATGCTCGCGCACCAGCCCGTGGCGCTTGAGCAGCACCATCACGATACGCGCCTTTCGGTGCGGAACACCCGACTGGTTCGCCAGGTCGTCGACGTGGACGGGCGTGTTCAGCGGCACCGACTCGAGCACCAGCGCCACCCGCGCCGCCTCCTCGACCTCCGGATACTTTCCCCCGAGGAAGTACGATTGAATCCGGCGGTCCTCGACGCGGTAGAGCACGGTGCACACCGCCGGCAATCCGTCGCGCCCGGCGCGCCCCGCTTCCTGATAGTAGGACTCCACCGAGCCGGGGAAATGGTAATGCACGACGAAGCGGAGATCCTGCTTGTCGATACCCAGGCCGAACGCGTTCGTCGCGACCATGGCCTTGAGCTCACCGGCCATGAACCGGTCCTGCGTCTCTCGACGATCGGCCGCCGGCATCTTCCCGTGATAGAGCCCGACCTGGTAATGCTCTCGCAGGTGCTCGAAGAGTCGCTCCGCCTCACGAATCGTCGCGAGGTAAATGACCCCCGAGCCCTCGGTCTCGCGAAGAATCCGATCGAGCGCCTCATCCTTCACCGCGTTATTGACGGCGCGCACGACCTCGAATCGCAGATTCGGGCGCGCGAATCCCGTGACGCTCACGTGCGGATTACGCATGCCGAGCTGGCGGATGATGTCTCCACGCACCTCTGCCGTGGCCGTTGCCGTGAGCGCGAGAATGGGCGGACGACCCAGGCGCGTCGCGATGGAACCGAGGGTCAGGAAGTCTGGACGAAAATCGTGTCCCCACTGACTCACGCAATGCGCCTCGTCGACGACGAACAGGCTGACCTTGCGCACGAGGAGTCGCTCGAAGAAGTCGCGGTCCTTGAAGCGCTCGGGCGTCACGTAGAGGATCGAGCCTTCGCCGTCCTGTAGCTGGCGATGCGTCTCGCGCGTTGCCGGTCCGGACAGGTGAGAGTGCACCGCGAGCGCCTCGACACCCACCGCGTTCAACTTGTCCTGCTGATCTTTCATGAGCGCGATCAGCGGACTGACCACGACGGTGAGTCCCGGGAACATGAGCGCGGGGAGCTGATAGATCAGCGACTTCCCGCTTCCGGTGGGCATCACCACGACTGCATCGCGCCCGTCGAGGAGCGCCTGCATGGGCTCCCACTGACCAGGCTGAAAATCCACGTGTCCGAAGCGTTGCGTGAGGAGATCACGCGCGCGTCGGAGAGACACGTGCTGTTGTCCAGACTTCGGCATGCCGCGCACGGAGGCACATTCCGTTCCGCGCCACGCATGGAATCACGCCATGACGGACCGCCTCTCTCCGAATACAGCACGGTCGGCTTTCGGGGGAGCACACTCGACTGGCGTCGCGCTTGCATGGCGTTGGGGTTCCCGTCACACGTCGTCGGGCGCAACGCCTCGAGAGACGTCGTGAAGCGACGGGTTACCTCGGAGGACAGATGGCGGAGATCAAGGTCGAGCCGAAGCGCGGCGGGCTGGGATGGTTGTGGGCGATCGTTCTGATCGCGCTGCTTGCGGCCGCCGCCTGGTACCTGCTGGCGGATCGAGGGACACCCGCCACGACGTCGCCCGCCGACTCGGTGCGCACGTCGATGACGGAGCCCGTGTCGCCGGCGATCTCGTTCGGGGAGATGGAGGGACGGAGCAATGGCTGATCGACATGCACGGCGCGGGCTCCGCGACGAGGCCGGCGTCGGACCGAATCCGAACGACGCTCGGCGACTCGTCCCGCTGAAGGAGCTGGACGACTATCGCGTTGCCGACGGAGAGCCCGACATTCGCGGCTGGAATGTGTTCACGGCCACCGGGCGCGAGATTGGCGACATCGAAGACCTGCTCGTCGATACCGACATGGGCGAGGTCGTGATGGTGGACATCGATCTCAAGCGCGATGACCGCCACACCCTGGCACCGATCAAGGCGGCGTGGATCGATCGCCCGAACCGCCGTGTGGTGCTGAATACGTCCATGTTCGAGGTGGACGATGACATCCCCGCGCTGCGACGCCGCGGCGGGACGCTCGAGAGCGAATCGGTCCGTCGATTCAACGAGCGCTACGAGCGCGCGTACGGCGCCGACGGATGGGACCGGGACCGCGATATCGCGATCCGCCACGCCAACGACGACTTCCGCATCTCGCGATCGGCTCCGCCTCCTCCGGTGGACACCGGGTCGCGCCCCGTCCTCGACGATCGATACGCCGACCGCCCTGTGGACCGCGATGTCGAGCGGGTAGCCGACCTCACGCCGCCGCCGGTAACTGGTGCGACCGGCGAAACGCTTCAGCCCGAGCGCCGCCGGTACGTTCGGTACGGTCCGTCGCGCGACAACGTCACCATGGATGAGGCCGCGCGCCGCCAGGCGGACCGCGCGGACCTAACGCCGGCCGAGACCGAACGGATCAGGCAGCAGTCGGGCGATCTGACGCGCGACGCTCGCGACACCCTCGTCAATCCGCCTCCGACCGACGAGCGGAGGTAGAGCTCGGCGCGCGGACCTGACCCCGACGGCGACGCGATGCGGCGCGACCCGGCTACGGGCCACGTGATTGCGAACGGCGACTCGCGTCCCTGGCGGCGCGCGATCGTCGTGACTGCCGTCGGGTTCGTCATCGCGTTTGCCGCCGGGGCCGGGTTCGCGTTGTGGCTCCAATCCACGGGCGACTGGAGCGCAGGACTCCCGTGGGAGCGTGAGCTATTGCTCAGCATGGATCCCTCGGCACCCGCCGCCATCGACTGGATGATGCTGGCCCTCCCATGGCTCGGCACGAACCTGACGCTGGCTCCGATCATCGCGGCGTTCGCGCTGTGGCTCTGGCGGAAGAAGGGGAGGCCCGAAGTCGCGCTGGAGCTGGTGCTTGCCGTCCTCGGCAGCTTGCTCCTCAACGCGCTCATGAAGGACGTTTTCGACCGGCCGCGCCCCGATCTGTGGCCTCGGCGCGGTCAGTACGAGTGGGCTGCGTACCCGAGTGGACACGCCATCGTCGGGATCGCCGTCTATTTCACCGTCACGCGGGTGATCCATCGCGAGCTGCGGTGGACGTGGCCGTACGTCGTCGCCATCGCGCTGCTCGCGGTGAGCCTCTACTCGCGCCTTTACCTCGGCGTACATTGGCCGACCGACGTGATCGGCGGCCTCCTCCTGGGGGCAATCTGGCTGGGGGTGATTCAGGTCGCGTTCGCCCCGTTCCATGCCAGGCGCCGTGAGCGGGCGGACACGGTAACGCGCGATAGGGAGAGGTTCGGGGGTCGTTCATCGGTCGAGGGTGCGGGCGCGTAGGGCAGGGCGAGATCCCGGGAACCAGTTCCGGTCCTGGCCGGTAGATCTCCGGGTGTGCAGTGTGACGTTGGCATTCCGAGCGGAGGCCCGAGGGCCGCGGGTGCCCGCTTGCGGGCGGATGGAGGAATCGCGGTCGTCTCGGTAGAGGGGCCCCTCTACCACCAGCCCTGCGATTCCTCGCTGACACTCGGAATGACACGCCGGTATCAACTCGCCAAGACCATGATCATCAAAAAGCCAGACGACATCCCCTCGTCCGAGATCACTCCTGAGCACGTGTACGTCAACCGGCGGGATTTCCTGCGCGCAGCCGGCCTCATCGGAGTCGCGGGCGCCGCCGCATCGACCGCGGCGCTTGTGGGGCGGTCGGCGTCAGACGACAGGCCACAGGGTGCACAGCCGCAGGACGCGCTCACGCCCTTCGAGGATGTCACCACCTACAACAACTTCTACGAGTTCGGCACCGACAAGTCGGATCCGGCCGAGAACGCGAAGGGCTTCAAGACGAAGCCGTGGAGCGTTCGTGTCGAGGGGCTCGTCAGCAAGCCGGCGACCTACGACCTCGAGGACTTCATCAAGCCGCACAAGCTCGAGGAGCGCGTCTACCGGATGCGATGCGTCGAGGCGTGGTCCATGGTCATCCCGTGGCTCGGGTTCCCGATGGCGGACCTCATCAAGCGCGTGCAACCGCTCGGGTCCGCGAAATACGTCGAGTTCCAGACGCTGCACGACCCGAAGCAGATGCCCGGTCAGCGCTCGGGCGTGCTGCCGTGGCCATACACCGAAGGGCTCAGACTCGACGAGGCGATGCACCCGCTCGCGATCTTCGCGGTCGGGCTCTACGGGAAGATGTTACTACCGCAGAACGGGGCACCGTTTCGCATCGTGGTTCCGTGGAAGTACGGATTCAAGGGCGCGAAGTCCATTGTGCGTATCCGGTTCACGGACACGCAGCCGAAGACGGCGTGGAACGAAGCGGCGCCGAACGAATACGGCTTCTACGCCAACGTGAACCCCGAGGTCGATCATCCGCGGTGGAGTCAGGCGCGCGAGCGGCGCATCGGCGAGTTCCGCCGCCGCCCGACGCTCATGTTCAACGGATACGCGGACCAGGTGGGCCATCTCTATCGCGGGATGGATCTCCGCAAGTTCTACTGATCGGATGACGCCACCGCGCTGGCTGCGGCCGCTCGTGTTCGTCGCGGCCCTCGGCCCTGCCGTGTGGGTCGTGGCCGCGATCGCCTCGGACTTCTTCAACGGGACTCGACTCCTCGGGTCGAATCCCATCAAGGAGGCCGAGCACTTCACCGGCCGGTGGGTGCTTCGGTTTCTCGTGTTGACGCTTGCCGTCACCCCGGTCCGACAGCTCATGGGGTGGAACTGGCTGCAGAAGTATCGCCGCATGCTTGGCCTGTTCGCGTTCTTCTACGCGACGCTTCACCTGCTCATCTACTTCCTGCTCGACCTCGAGCTGATGTGGGGTGAGCTCTGGGCCGACATCGTCGAGCGGCCGTATATCACGATCGGGATGACGGCGTTCGCGCTGCTCGTGCCGCTCGCGGTCACCTCGACGGCGAAGATGGTGAAGCGGCTTGGTGGCAAGCGATGGGCGGCGCTGCACCGCACGGTCTACGTGATCGCGATTCTCGGCGTCATTCACTTCTGGATGGCGGTGAAGCGCGACATCACGGACCCGCTGATCTACGCCCTCGTCTTCGCGTGCTTGTTAGGCTACCGGCTGGTGCAGTGGCGGCGCCGCCGGGCCAGGGTACGCTCCGATCTGGAAGGCGTCACCCCGGCCGGGCGACGCGTTACCGCCTGAGTACCCATTCTCCCGAGGCCTTCATGGCTCCGCGCCGCATCAACGCAGAGATGAGGGCGTAGGCCTCGGTCCACGCGCAGCGGGCCTCGGGGGTGAAATCGTCGCCGAGCCGCTCCTCGAGCGTGCCGATCAAGGCGGAGCCGAAGTCGGTGTAATGCTCATCGACGACGCCGTACGCCGCGTGCCGTTCGCCGAGCTGCTTCAGGGCGGGAACGAGGCGCTCGGGCGCGTCGAGCCAATGCACGGTCAGTTCGAGCATGCTAGTCAGCTTGCGGGCCTGGTCGTCGGAAACAGTCGAAGCGAACAGGCGCCGGAGATCGGGATCGATCTCGAACAAGCGGCGATAGAAGGTGACTCCGAACTCGGGCCCCTGTTCAGCCAGGCGCCTCCAGGTCTTCGTCACCAGGTGTCTGCGTTCGGGCGTCATGGCACTCCTCTATGTGAATCAGGCGTAGCGCCGTTATGAGCCGCGCGGCGCACCCGTGCGGGCGCGCGCTGACGGCCAGTGAGTGTTTCGGGTTCCGCATGATGGTGGGCAGTCTCGTCGTCATCACGCGGCGCCGACGAGCTGAGCGGCACGATCGAGCGTGGCTGCCACCGTGCCAACATCTTCTAAGTCGACAACGACGTCGGCGACGGCTCGTCGGACCGCCTCGAGCGCGGCGTACGCCTCACCGACACACTCCTCCATTCCGTCCGGGGAGCGGAGCATCAGGTCGCGTTGGAGGCGGCCGATCTCGAGCGCGAGCGTTGCCACCAGGCGCGGTGCGTGGCTGCCGCTTTCGACCCGCGTCTGCGCGTGGACGAGCACCTGCCCAATCGTCTCGAGCCGGTCGGTCGCAGGCCGCGGTCGCGCCGGGAGGATGGCGCGCGAACCCTCGCGCGTGCTCGGCGCGGCAGGCGGTACGGTTGGGGTGACTGCAGGGCTGTTGGTGCCAGCGACCACGGTACTTGCGCCGAAAACGAGCGCGGCGAGCGCACGCGCCGAACGACGGGAAGAGCCGACTGTTTCCGCTCCGCCCCACTGGATGAGCTCGGCATGCAGTGCTTGGTGCACCACGTCGAGGTATGCGTGTCGTGCCATTGGACTCTCTCCTCTGGAGCCGCCGGTCGGGCGGCGTTTCGTGTCGGTGTCGGATCACGCGCGCAAGCCGTTGGGGCTCGCGATCGCGCTCGCCAGCGTGCTGTGAATGGAGAAACGATACGACGCGCTGTCACCTTGAAATCAACGCGGCGCCGAACCGGTGGTCGTGCTGCAAATGTTGTAACCGCAACGCGCTACGCTGACCGTCGCTTCGCATCTCCGCGAGGAAGGCGGCCGTATTCGTCGCCGGAATACTTTCCGGTGATAGCGCCGGAGTCGTCTCCGCCACCACTCCTGCGCTTTTTTGTAGGCGTTTCCGGACACGAAAACAGGACAGGGGAAGGGCCGCCCGAGACGCAATGGTTCAGGCGGCCGTTCCCCTGTCACTTCCCCTACCGGGCCGTCATCCTGTGATCCTGTCGATCCGGGATCCTCCGACCGAATCCCGATCCCAGGGCGAGCGGCCTTCCCGAGACGCCGTCAGTCGCTTGGAGCGCGCGCCGCGCGGATTGCCTCGGCCACCGCGACGTGGACTCGACCGAGCACCCCCGGCGTCGACTCGCCGTCCGACGTGATGACTTTCCGCCGGCCATTGGCCTGGACGGTCGTCGCGTACGCCACCTCGGAATCGCACTGCGGGCAGACTTCGTAGTCGTCGCGCAAAGCGAACAGCCGCTCTTCTTCGATGAGCGCGAAGATCCGCGCGACCGCGGCCGGCGCGATGGTGCCCGAAGCCGAATCGAGCGCGGCGCACGTGCCCGGGCACTCCGGCCGGGTCACGACAATGAAATGACCCGTCGCGCTGTCCAGCGCCGTCACTCGGTCGAGGGCGGCCGCGCCCCCCGTTCCAACGATGGCGATGCCAGCGCGCTCTTTCGGGGATGACAGCAGCAACCCCACCAGCGCGGACCCCACGAGCGATGAGAAAGCGATACGAAGCACGGCGTCTATGACTCGAGATTAAGTTCAGGCATGAGCTCGGAGCCGACGTACGCTGCGTTCGCGGTCACTGCTCCAGGGCTCGAGCGGTTGGCGCTCGGCGAGCTCGAGCGTCTTGGTTCGCGTGACGCGGACGTCGTTGCCGGCGGCGTCACGTTCGGCGCTTCGCGGCAACTCCTGTACGCGGCCAACCTCCATCTGCGAACCGCGAGCCGAGTGCTCGCTCGCATCGGCGTGTTTCGCGCGACGGCGTTTCACGAGCTCGAACGCCGCGCCGGTAAGATCCCGTGGGAGGCGTTCGTTTCGCCCAACCTCGACGTGGCATTACGCGTCACATGCCGAAAGTCGAGGCTCTACCATTCGGATGCTGTCGGCGAGCGCGTCGCGTCAGCGATTGCGTCGCGTGTCGTCGGCGTACGATTCGTTGGCGACGCCGGAGATGAAACCGATGCACCCGGCAGACGCGAACAGCTCATCGTCGTCCGTCTGTTTCACGATCAGTGTACGGTGAGCATCGACAGCTCAGGCGATCTTCTTCACCTTCGCGGCTATCGTCAGGCGGTGGGCCGCGCCCCGCTGCGCGAAACGCTCGCGGCCGCCGCGCTTCTCGCCAGTGGATGGGACGCGCACGCTCCGCTGCTGGACCCGATGTGCGGGTCGGGAACCATTCCAATAGAGGGCGCGCTCATCGCACGACGAATACCTCCGGGGTTGCGGCGCGACTTCGCATTCATTCGATGGCCGGATTTCGACGAGCGCACGTGGCGCACTCTCGTTGCCGACGCGCAGTCCGCGATTCTCCCCTCGGCCCCGTCGCCCATTCAGGCATCGGACAGGGACGCGGGTGCGGTCGACGCCGCCCGCGCGAACGCTGACCGCGCGGGCGTACTCGCAGACATCGAGCTGACGCAGCGCGCGATCTCGGAGGTCGAACCGCCCGCTGACCGGTCCGGCTGGGTCGTCACGAATCCGCCGTACGGTGTTCGAGTCGGTGACCGCGATCGGCTCCGGAACCTGTACGCGCAGTTTGGGAAAGTCCTGCGAGCGAGATGTCCGGGGTGGCGAGTCACGGTCGTTTCCGCTGCGCCGGAGCTCGAGCGGCAGACCGGGTTACCGTTGAGCGCGACCCTTCGCACGAGGAATGGTGGCATCCCGGTGCGGCTCGTCTCCGGCGACGTTCCGCGCGTCGGTGAGCGGCCGGGACCTCGCGGGCACCGGGCGACTGGACGACGGAGGGCGGTAGGCGATGTCGAGTAGCCGAACCGGGATTGTGACCTCGCTCAACCGCTCGCTTGGCGGCGTCCCCAAACTCCCAGTGACGGAAGCGCGGGTCACCCCCGGCGGTTTGGAGGGGGATCGGCAGAGAAATCTCAGGTACCACGGCGGGCCCGACCGCGCGTTGTGCCTCTATTCCGCCGATCTGCTCGAGGCGTTGCGGAGCGAAGGCCATGCGGCGGAGCCCGGAGCGCTGGGCGAGAACGTGACGATTGCCGGAATCGACTGGCGGTTCCTCGCACCGGGTACTCGCCTGCGCGTCGGTCCGGTCGGCATCGAGGTCACGTCGTACACGATGCCATGCCGAAACATCGCCGGGGTGTTTGCGGACCGCCGCTCGGGGCGCGTGTCCGAGCACAGGCATCCGGGCTGGAGCCGCGTCTACGCACGTGTGCTCGAGGAGGGGGTGGTTCGCATCGGCGACCCGGTGAAACTGGCGTAAGCTGTTGATCTCGAACGGGCTCCGTTGACCACCGGCCGGCTCTCGGCTCAGCGGTACTAGTCTTGAAGATGTAGCGGAATCCCAGGGAAGGACCGCTGGTTCCTTACCCCGTGTTTTCCCATCCGAGTACCCGGAGCCCACTGTGGACGGCGACCGCGACACCCACGTCGACCGTGAAGTCCCCGAGCGTGACGCTGCGTCCGCTCCCCGACCGAACAACCGCCGCTCCCGTCGCTCGACGCGCGACGGCGAGCGCAGCCGACGTCAGGCTCCGACGGACGTCGAGTCGAACGGAGGCGAGTCATTAGCCGCGGCTCCGGCGCGCGTGCG
>DASURJ010000012.1:0-7665 GCA_036280115.1 Gemmatimonadaceae bacterium | reverse complement strand
TCTCCTCCTGCGTCGAAAATCCCATCCGAACGCCCTCGTCAGGGCAAGCGGCGTGCCTTGCCCAAGGGCTCGCCGTGCGCCACATCTGGACGCCGCTCGCCGGGGCCGAGTTCGTCCACTCGGTCGCCCGGTGCGCGTCGACGTCCTCAACCCAGCGCCGATGTCACGGACCCCCCTGTTTCGTATGCTGCAGCGCTCCTACCGCGTCGCCAGCTACGCCCTCACACACGCCGAACCGGTCGACGAAGTGCTCGATCGCCGCAGTGCCCGGACAGACTCGACGACTCACGACGGGCGCGGGATGTCGCGGCGCGAGTTCGTCGCCGGAAGTGCCGCGATCGCCGCGGTGGCGACGCTCGACGCGTGCGCGCCAGCGCGACCGCCGGTCGCGGCGCCGCAACGCGACGAGGGAGGGCCGCCGGTGCTCATCATCGGCGCGGGCATCGCTGGGCTCACCGCCGGGTACCGCCTTCGCCAGGCCGGCATCCCCTTCCGCATCATCGAGGCACAGAACCGCGTCGGCGGGCGGATGTACTCGCTGCGCAACTTCTTCGCCGACGGCCAGGTGTGCGAGCTCGGGGGCGAGTTGATCGACACGAACCACGCACGGATTCAGGCACTCGCCGCGGAGCTCGGAATCGAGCTCAACGACCTGTCGAAGGACGACCCTGCCGTCCACGAGACGTTCTTCTTCGACGGGGCGCGCCGCTCGGAGCGCGACGTCGTGGACGCGTTCATGCCTGTCGCCCAACGCGTCACGCGCGCGATCGCGCCGTTCGGAGCGAACCTGGACGTCACTCACCGAGATCCCAAGACCGAGGCACTGGCGCTCGACCGGGTGTCGATCGCGCAATGGCTCGACTCGGCTGGCGTGAGCGGCTGGTTCCGCAAGCTGCTGGACGTGGCGTACACGACGGAGTACGGCCTCCCCACGGACCAGCAGTCCGCCCTCAACTTCCTGCTCATGATCGATCCCGATCCGAGCCCGTTCCGGATCTTCGGCGAGAGCGACGAGCGGTTCCACGTGCGCGGCGGCAACGACCTCATCGTCCGCGCGTTAGGCGACCGGATCTCCGACGCGATCGACACGAACACCGTGCTCGAGTCGATCGATCGCCGAGCGGACGGGACATACGCGTGCTCCGTGCGGCGTGGGTCATCGAGCACCACGCTCACGTCGCCGCACGTGCTCGTGACGGTGCCATTCACGCTGCTCCGCGCCGTGCGCCTGAACGTCGAGCTCCCCGCGCCGAAACGCCGCGCGATCGCGGAGCTCGGCTACGGCACGAACGCGAAGCTCATGATCGGCTTCTCGTCACGTGTGTGGCGGCAGCGCCATCAGGGAAACGGTAGCGTGCTCAGTGACCTGCCGTTTCAGCTCGTGTGGGAGACGAGTCGCCTGCAGCCGGGCGCGGCCGGCATCCTCACGAACTTCTCGGGCGGTCCGCAGGGTGTGGCCGTTGGAGAGGGCAGTGCGGCGGAGCAGGCGGCGCGACTCGTTTCGGATCTCGAGCGCGTCTTCCCCGGCGTGACGGCCGCACGTGCGGGCATGAAGGAAGTGCGCTTCCACTGGCCATCGTTTCCGTGGACCCGCGGGAGCTACGCGAGCTATCGGACGGGGCAGCGAACGGCGTTCGGGGGCGCGGAAGGCGAGGCGGTGGATGGTCTTCATTTCGCCGGCGAGCACTGCTCGAGCTACGCGCAAGGGTTCATGGAAGGCGGGTGCGAGACCGGTGAGCGCGCGGCGCGCGAGATCGCCGCGGCCCGGGGGAAGCGGATCGGCGCGATTCGGCGCGGGGCTCCGCGCCGGCTGCTGGCCGCGGCGCCGTGACCGGGTGTCCGGACGATACCGCCTAACGCCGTTCGCTCGCGGCACGTGACCAGTCGTCGATTCGACAACCCGTGGCCAACGCGGCCACCGGCCGGACACAACAACGTCGTACGCTGGGCGCTCGCGCATCGCTTTCGGCGTTCGTCCGATGTCGGCGCGACGACCGTGGAGCCGGCGACGCCCAGCTTCGACGCGCCGCGCGCGGCGCCGGATGCGCTGACGGTGACGTGGCTTGGCCACTCCACCCTCCTCGTGCAGATCGGTGGCAGGAACGTGCTCACGGACCCGGTCTGGGCCGAACGCGCCTCGCCCCTCCGGTTTGCCGGTCCGCGCCGGCGACTGCCACCGGCCATCGCGCTCGCCTCCCTGCCGCCGATCGACGTGGTTGTCGTGTCGCACGACCATTACGATCACCTCGACCTCGCGACCGTCAGGCAGCTCGCGCGCCTCCACCCCGACGCGCGCTGGGCCACCCCGATCGGCGTCAGGCGCCTGGTGCAGCGCGCCGGCGTCGAGCGGGTTGGCGATCTCGCGTGGTGGGACGCAACCGAGATCGGCCCGCTGACGGTCACCTGCACGCCGGCCCAACATTCCAGCGGCCGAGGCGTGACCGATCGAAACCGGTCGCTGTGGTGCGGGTGGAGCATCGCCACCCTCGCTCAGGTGCGCAGAGCAGTGTATTTCGCCGGCGACACGGCGTACTGCCCGGCGTTCGCGGAAATAGGAGTGAGACTTGGTCCGTTCGACGCGTGCCTGCTCCCGATCGGCGCGTACGAGCCGCGATGGTACATGCGGTACGTCCACATGACGCCGGAGGAGGCCGTCCGTGGGTTCGAGGATCTGTGCCGGGGAGAGGTGACCACGTCGACGTTCGTTCCGATTCACTGGGGGACGTTCCGCATTGCGGACGATGCCCTCGACGAACCGCCGCGCCGGTTGCGCGCGGCCTGGGCGGCTCGCCAGCTACCGGCGCCGTCGCTCGCCATGCTCGGCCACGGCGAGACGCGTCGCTGGCCGTCGCGCCCCGTCGCCGAATCGACCGCGTCGTGATGACTGCCGGCCGGATCGTCGCGCGAACGCTCGCGGGATTGCTTCTGGCCGCCGGATGCGAGCCATTGCCGCAACCCGCGCGTGACACGGTCCGATCGGCGGGCCCGGCGCCCGCCGTCGATACGGTCGCGTCCGGACTGGAAGTCCCATGGGCCATCGCGTTCGCCCCGGACGGGCGCATCTTCGTGAGCGAACGCGTGGGTCGCATCCGCGTGATCGCGGAGGGAACGCTCCGTCCGGAGCCGTGGGCAACGGTTCCCGTTGCCGCGCGTGGCGAAGCGGGACTCATGGGGATCGCGGTCGCTCCGGACTTCGCGACGAGCCGAGCGGTCTACGCCGTCGCGACGGTCGAGCAGCGCGGCGGTCTCGTGAATCGCGTGCTGCGCATGAGCGATGAGAACGGCAAGGCCGGTCCGGTCACGGTCATTCTCGACGGAATTCCGGCCGCCGTCTTCCACGCGGGCGATGCGATCGCTTTCGGCCCGGATGGCATGTTGTACGTTGCCACCGGTGACGCACGCGAACCGCGGAACGCCCAGGACACCACGTCGCTCGCGGGGAAGGTGCTTCGCATGCGGCCCGACGGCACCGTTCCGCCGGACAACCCGATACCAGGCTCGCTCATCTACGCGCGTGGCGTGCGCAACATGCAGGGGATCACGTGGGACCCGACCACCGGGCAGATGTTCGGCACCGACCACGGACCCAGCGGCTTCCCTAACGAGCGGTTTCGGCAGGGGCGCGACGAGCTGAACGCCATTCCACACGGCGGGAACCTCGGCTGGCCAGCGGTGGCGGGGGGCTCGGACAACCGCCGCTTTACGCCCCCGCTCGTGGACTGGAGCGATCCCGGGATCGCCCCTGCGGGCGTGGCCACGTACGCAGGACCGCACTCGTCATGGTCGAACAGCGTGTTCGTGGCGGCGCTCAAAGGAGAGCAGCTCAGGCGCGTGACGCTCGCGCGAGATTCGACGGCGGCTCCCGGATGGCGCGCCGTGGCGGACGAGCCACTCGTCGAGAAGCAGTTCGGCCGGTTGCGTGCGGTCGCCATGGGTCCCGACGGGATGGTGTATTTCACGACGAGCAACCGGGATGGGCGCGGCGCGCCGCGGTCCGGCGACGACCATCTGCTTCGCCTTCGCCCCGCGACCAACCCGCCTAACGCCAATTCCCCTCGCCCATGACACGTCGCGTGATCGCCTTCCTCGGTCTGGCTACACTCGGTGACATCATGCCAGCGTCGCGTGCCCTCGCCCAGTCGGCACCCGGAGATCCGCCGGTCGTGTCGATCGTGCCGGTTCCCGAGAGCCTGACGGTCCGCGCCGGTCAGTTCAGGCTCACGGCCGGCACGGTCGTCTGGGCCGACGCCGCCACCGCCGGCGCCGCCCGCCGCTTCGTGGCGTGGCTGGCCCCGGCGACAGGCTTCACGCTCGCGGTGCGCGTGGGCGGCACGCCGTCCGGGCGCGCGATCGTCCTACGGCGCGACAGGCGCCTAACGCGAGTCGGCGCCGAAGGGTACGAGCTCACCGTCACTCCACGTCAGGTCACGATCCGCGCGCGCGAGCCCGCGGGCGTGTTCTACGGGCTCCAGACAGTACGCCAGCTTCTGCCACCGGAGGTCTTTCGCGAAGCCCGCGTGGATAGCGTTCCGTGGGTCATCCCCGCGGTTCGCGTCGTCGATCGCCCGCGGTTCTCGTGGCGCGGCGCACACCTCGACGTCGGCCGCCACTTCATGCCGAAGGAGTTCGTCAAGAAGTACATCGACCTCCTCGCGCTCCATAAGCTCAACAGCTTCCACTGGCACCTGACGGAGGATCAGGGGTGGCGGCTCCAGATCCGGAAGTATCCGCGTCTGACGGACGTCGGCGCGTGGCGCACGCAGACCATCGTCGGGCAGCCGGGCGGCAGCGATTCGACGACATGGCAGTACGACGGACAGCGCCACGGTGGCTTCTACACGCAGGACGATGTGCGCGAGATCGTCGCCTACGCGCGCGACCGGTTCGTGAACGTCGTCCCTGAGATCGAGATGCCCGGTCACGCCCTGGCGGCGATCGCGGCCTACCCGCAGCTCGGCGTCACCGGCCAGCCGGCCGACGTTGGCACTCGATGGGGCGTGTACGCAAACATCCTCAACGCCGAAGAGTCCACCATCGCGTTCATGCAGGACGTGCTCGCCGAAGTGCTGGAGCTCTTTCCCAGCCGGTTCATTCATGTCGGTGGTGACGAAGCGGACAAGGCACTCTGGAAGACGAGCCCACGCATCCAGGAGCGCATCCGCGAGCTCGGTGTCGTGGACGAGCACGGGCTCCAGAGCTGGTTCATCAGACGCATGGACGCGTTTCTGACGAGCAAGGGACGGCGGCTCGTCGGATGGGACGAGATTCTCGAGGGCGGGCTCGCGCCGAATGCGACAGTGATGTCGTGGCGAGGGACGAAAGGCGGGGTCGATGCCGCGCATGCTGGCCACGATGTCATCATGGCTCCGACGAGCCACACGTACCTCGACTACTACCAGTCACGGAACACAGCAGGCGAACCGCTCGCGATCGGCGGTTTCCTGCCACTCGAGACGGTGTACGCGTTCGAGCCGATTCCAACCGAGCTCGAGCCAGCACATAAAGCGCGGATCCTGGGCGCGCAGGCCCAGGTGTGGACGGAGTATCTCGAGACACCGAAGCACGTCGAGTACATGGCTTTTCCGCGCCTCACGGCGCTCGCCGAAGTCGTGTGGTCGCCAGCCGAGCGCCGGAACTACAGCGACTTTCTCGCGCGGCTCGAGGATCATCTGCGGCGGCTGGCCATCCTCGACGTCGCGTATCGTCCGCCGGGGCCGTGAAATCCAGCTATCAGCCATCAGCCGACAGCGTTCAGCAAAGCAACTGGGCCGACCACACGGTCGCGTGTGGAGATTTTCTGTATGGCTGCTATCATTGAACGGCGTTCCTTGCCTCCACCAGAGCTTCCCATGCTCATGCTTCGCCACTCGATCGCTCTCGTCGCGCTCGTCGCGACGCCGCTCGCTGCCCAGGAGCGGATCGACACCGCCGCCGTTGCCCGCATCAAAGCCGAAGGAGAGCGCCGCTCGCAGGTCATGGAGATCGCGAGCTGGCTGACGGACGTGTATGGCGCCCGGCTCACCGGTTCCCCCAGCACGAAGGCCGCCGCCGACTGGACGGCCAAGAAGCTGACAGAATGGGGGATGTCGAACGTTCGCCTCGAACGCTGGGGACCGTTCGGACGCGGGTGGACGAACGAGCGGATGGTGGCGCACGCCATGACGCCGACGCCATTCCCCATTATCGCGTACGCGTCGGCATGGACGCCGGGGACGAAGGGCGCCGTTCGCGGCGACGTGGTGTTGATCGACGCGGACAGCGTTCCCGACCTCGAGAAGTATCGCGGGAAGCTTCGCGGAAAGATCGTCTTCACGCAGCCTCCGCGCGATTCGGTTCCGCCGCGCTTCGCACCCGACGCTGTTCGTCTCGCCGATTCGTCGCTCGCGCGAATGGCGCAGGCGTCATTCGCGGCCGATCCGCCACGCGGCGGCGGTGGCCCGAGCGCAAACAGCCCGCAGGCAAGCCGGTTTCAGGCTGCCATGGCCCTCCAGCGCGCGCTCGGACAGTTCCTCGGCGATGAAGGCGTGCTCGCCGCCGTGAGCCCCGGACGTGGGGAGGACGGCACGGTCTTCGTCGGCGGAGGAGGATCGCGCGATCCGAGCAACCCCACGAAGGTCCCGGGTATCGTCTTCGCGGCCGAGCATTACGGGCGCATCGCCCGAATGGTGGAGAAGGGGATACCGGTCACCGTCGAGCTCGACGTGAAGAACACGTTCCACGATGATGACCTGAATTCGTTCAACATCGTGGCCGAGATTCCCGGGACCGATCCACGACTGAAGGACGAGGTCGTGATGCTCGGCGCGCACTTCGACTCGTGGCACACGGGCACGGGCGCGACGGATAACGCGGCCGGATCGGCGGTGATGCTCGAGGCGCTCCGCCTGATCAAGGCGACGGGACTGCGTCCACGGCGCACCATCCGGCTCGCACTCTGGACCGGCGAGGAACAGGGATTACTCGGCTCCCGCGCGTACGTGCGCGAGCACTTCGGCGACCGAGCGACGGGGCAGATCAAGCAGCCTGACCACGACCGCTTCTCTGGGTACTTCAACGTCGACAACGGCACGGGGGCCATTCGCGGCGTCTACCTGCAGAAGAACGAGGCGGTCGCGCCGATCTTCAAGGCGTGGATGGACGCGTACAACGACCCGCGCATGCGAACCCTGACGGCGAACAATACCGGCGGCACCGATCACCTGGCGTTCGACGCAGTCGGGTTGCCGGGCTTCCAGTTCATTCAGGACCCGGTCGCGTACGGCTCGCGCACGCACCACTCGAACCAGGACGTGTACGAGCGCCTCGTGGCGGGCGACATGAGGCACAACGCGGCGGTGGTCGCGACGTTCGTTTACCTCACGGCGAACCGAGACCAGAAACTACCCAGGAAACAGCAAGCGACTATTCAGTAACTGGATAACTGTTAGCTGGCACTGGTAGGACTACAGGAACTACGCTGGTTAGCTGTTAGCTGGCACTGGTTGCTGCAGGGTAACAGCAAGAACCCTCGGGAGGCCTCCCTGTTGCACAGGGGCTTCCCGAGGGTTCTCGCTTTTTCACCCTGCAGCAACCAGTTCCAGCTAACAGCGACCAGCGCCGGTTGCTGTTAGCTGGCGCTGGTTGCTTGCGCTGGTTGCTTGCGCTGGTTGCTTGCGCTGGTTGGTG
>DASURJ010000011.1:0-2017 GCA_036280115.1 Gemmatimonadaceae bacterium | reverse complement strand
TGACCTCCGCGAACCCCATGACGGCCATCCGGTCAGAACGCTCGAGCAGCAGGACGCCCGCGCCTTCCATCCGTGCACCGCCAACACCAGTGAGGCGGAGGTCCGGGCGCAGTCGCCGTAGCTCCTCCGCGAGCCCCGACGCGTGAAGATCGCCGGACGCTTCGCCGGCGATGATCAGCACTTCACGCACGCGCCGCCGAGCCTGAGTCTCGTGCGTCAGCCGCGCTCGCACCCGCGACGCCGGCGAGCGACGGAAGCGTGCGCTCGATCTCACGCACGATTCGCAGCGCGACGGCAAGAGCTTCGCGACCGTCCTCGCCCGATACAACGACCGGCTGCTCCCCACGGACAGCGGCGACGAAGCTCTCGAACTCGAGTCGCAGCGGCTCACCCTCCGGTGCGTCCAGTGGGATGCGCTCCACGAACGCCTCGAGTGCCAGCGGCCCCTTCGCGAGCGCGGCCAGGTCGACGTCGCCGCGGAGGCGATAGAACTCCCCGTCACCGGCAGCAAGGTCGAGCGAGATGTACCCGCTCTGCTGGAAGATGCGCACCTTGCGCATGCGCTCGCGCGACACACGACTCGACGTGATGTTGGCGACCGCACCGGAGGCGAATGCCACGCGCGCGTTCGCGATGTCCACAAACGGAGTGAGCACGGGGACCCCGACCGCCGCGACATCGGCGACCTGACTGCCCACGAGCGTCAGCACGAGATCGATATCGTGGATCATGAGGTCCAGCACGACAGCGACGTCGGAGCCACGAGGGTTGAACGGCGCCAACCGATCGCTGTCGATGAAACGCGGCGCTTCGACGAACGGAAGCGCCGCGCGCACGGCGCGGTTGAACCGCTCGACGTGACCGGTCTGCACGAGCGCGCCCGTACGCGTCGCGATCGCGAGGAGCTCGTCGGCCTCGGCAAGCGTGGTGGCGAGCGGTTTCTCGATCAGCAGATGCCGTCCGCGATCGAGCCCCGCCTTCGCGACGGCGTAGTGGGCCGGCGTCGGGACAGCGATCGTCAGCGCGTCACATGCGTCGATGAGCGCCTCGACCGATTCGAACGCACGCGCGCCGAGCTCGTCCGCGACCTGCCGGGCGCGATCGGCACGCGCGTCGAAGAACCCCACGAACGACGCGCCATCGACGTCGCGCAGCAACCGCACGTGATGGTAGCCTAACGCGCCAGCCCCGACGACGCCGATTCGCACCGCGGCGGTCAAAAGCCGACCCCGCGCTGGCTTTCCTCGATGAACTGCAGGAAGTAATCGACTTCGGGGAGCGGCTGGAGCTCCGATCGGGCCCGCTCCATTGCCTGCGAGACGTTCAACTCGGATCGGAAGAACAGACGATACGCGCGCTTCAGCTCGCGGACGACCTCGTCGGAGAACCCGCTGCGCTGCAGGCCAACGCTATTCAGGCCGTACAGCTTCACGGGGTTGCCGACCGCCTTAATGTACGGCGGAACGTCCTTGGCCACGCGCGAGCATCCGCCCACGAACGCGTGCCGGCCGATCTTCACGAACTGGTGGACCGCCGAGAGCCCGGACAGGATCGCCCGATCCTCGACGGTCACGTGGCCTGCGAGCTGCGTCGCGTTCGAGATGATCACGCCGTCACCGATGTGACAGTCATGCGCGAGGTGGACATACGACATGAGGAACGAGCCCTTGCCGACGGTCGTCTTGAATGACTGCGCCGTCCCCCGGTTGATCGTCGTGTACTCGCGCACGCGAGTCCCATCGCCGATCTCGACCCACGTCTCCTCGCCCTTGAACTTCAGGTCCTGCGGGTCACCTCCGATCACCGACCCGATGCCGATGCTGACGCCGGTCCCGAGGCGAACATTTCGATCGAGCACCGCGCGCGCCTCGAGCGTGCAGCCATCGCCGACGACGCAGTTGTCGCCGACGATCGCGTAGGGCCCGATCGTGATGTTGTCGCCCAGTTCCGCCCGCGGGGATATGATCGCGGTGGGGTGAATGCCCGGCATGATCCCCGTCGCCTCGCTCATCGGTCG
>DASURJ010000010.1:0-4811 GCA_036280115.1 Gemmatimonadaceae bacterium | reverse complement strand
TGGTCGGCGCTCGATCGGTTGCCGTTCGATCAGCGCACGGTCGTGGTGCTCCGGGAGATTGACGGTCTCAGCTACGAGGAGATTGCGGAATCGCTCGACGTGGCGGTGGGGACCGTGAAGTCTCGACTCACGCGCGCGCGGCAGACGCTGCGCCGCGAGCTACGGGGGATGCACACATGATGCACGTCTTGCCGTGCGATCGTGTGCGCGAGCATCTCGAAGCGTTCATCGACGACGAGTTGACGCTCGACGAGCAGGTGCGCATCGAAACCCATCTGCAGGAATGCGTCGCCTGCCGGCTCGAAGCATCGGAGCTTGCCGAAATCGGCTCCGCACTGCGCTCACGATCCGCGTCAGTTGCCGCCGTCCCGCCCGAACCGGAACGCCTCACGAGCATGGTGCTCGAGCGGGTGCGGCTTGAACAGCAGTTCTCGTTCGGCGGTCGCCTCCGCGACCTGTTCGACGACATGCACTTCGTCTGGGCCGGCCTCGGCGCGACGCTGGCGGTCATCCTCTGCGTCTACGCGTCGGCGGGTGTGCTGCACGCGGCCAGCAACGAGCGGCCCGGCTCGCTGGCCGAGCTCATCGACTATCTCGCCAATCCTGGTTCGAACGACAACCCCGTGCGGGTCGATCGGTACATGTCGCTCCCGCGCGCGTACGAACCGATGGTCCTCACCACCGACGACGACGTGGAGTTCGCGGTGGCGGCGGTGGTCACACGAGAAGGGCGCGTGCAGAATCTCGAGCTCGTGGCCGAGCAGATGCGCTCGCTCAAGGTGAAACCGGAAGTGGTGCTGGCCATGCTCGACGCCGCCGCGCAGGCGCGGTTCGAACCGGCCCGATCCGGCGGCGCGCCCGTGGCCGTCAGCATGGTCTGGCTGCTCTCGTCGACCATCGTCAAGGGCCTGCCGGATTACGACATGTATCTGCTGCGGCCCCCGTCGCAATCGGTGCCCGCGATGGGACCGAGTGAGCGGGTGAAGCCGGCACGGCGGACACCCGCAGCCACGACGCCGCCCGCCAAGGCACCGTCGCCGACCAGCGACGCGGCCGATTCAGCCGCTATCAGTTTGTAAAGGGATAGGCTCGCGGCGCAAACCTCCTGCCGCGAGCTGCCCACGCGCACATCCAGACCGCGCTCTAATAAAAAGTTGGCGACGCTCGTCCGTCGCCGTTATCGAAGCTGCACCTGGCCCGCACCCATGTTGTTCATCGCGTCGGTGGCGCGAATGACCAGCGTGCGGCCCGCGTGCTCGACGGCAAGCCGAAGCAGGAACTGCTCCTGCCGGCTGTCGAGGATCGCGTCCTGCGGGAAGGTGCTCTGCCAGGGCTGCGCGTCGATCGCGTACTCGACTCGGGTGAGCGGCGAGTCTGCGTCGCGGACCTCGAATGGAACGAGAATGAACCCGCCCTCACGCTTTGGCGTCCCGATGGTCACGATCGGAGGAGCGTTGTCGATCTCGAAGCTGGCGCTTTCGCGCTCGCCCCGGAGGGCGAGGTCCGGCGGATTCGACTTGGCATCGGAGGCCACGACCTTGAGCACGTAGGTGCCGTTCGGCGCTGAAGCGGTATCCCAGACGAGAATCGACTCGACCAGCCCGGACTTCAAGAGCTTCCAGCTCGTTTCGCCCTCGCGCCGGTAGAGCACGTCGTAGGTCAGCTCGTCGCCGTTTTCGTCGGAGGCCTTCCAGACGAAGGTCTGTAGTCCTTTCTGATAGGTGCGGCGTCCGAGCGCGGGCGCCGGTGATGAGCCGCCGCCCCCCTGAGTGGCGCCGCTCGACGCCATCCGCTTCTCGATCGTCTCCTCGTCGAAGCCCGCGATCTCGGTTTCCCCAGTCGAGAAAGGTTTCTGATAGACCACGCCCGGCGGGTGGACGGTGATTGATTCGACTTCGGGCCTGACGTTGCGCTGCTGATACGCGGCGGTGACCGAGGTGAGAATCGGGGTCTCGCCCTTGCCGGTGAGCACCGCGCGCCACTGGAGGTAGCGCGCCTTGGGACTTTGAATCGGCGAGCCGTTTGGCTCCCGATACGGCGCGGACCAGTCGCTCCATGCCTCGTCCGGCGTGCGCGTGTTGCCGGACCTCGTCGAGATCTCGACCGCCGTGCCGGAGGGCACGGTTGCACGCCAGGTAATCGTTCCCCAGCTCGAGACCATGCGCGCGTCGTGAACTTCCGAGAGATAAGTCCCGCGCGTCGCCCGATCGGCAGAAAGGGTGAGGAGCAGGCCGGGATTCGCGGTAGCGATATAGGTCCGCTCCGGCGTGCGGTGCAGCATGGTCACCTGCTGCGCGGTCACGCTGGTCAGCAGCGTGGCGTGCATCGGATCGCCCGCGAGACGGAAGATCTTTCCCTTCCCGCCAGTGGCCACGATCAGTGCGCCGTCCCGGTCGAACGCGACATCGTAGGGCGCATCGTCTGGCGATTCCCAAACGCGGTCGGACAGGCCGTCGGGCAGGACTCGATAGATGGCGCCGGTGGGGCCGCGCCGATCGGCCGGTGCGGGACTGCCCGATTGCGCCTGTGGCGCGACCTGCACGTCGATGATGGCGAACGAGGTGATCTCGGTGGATACGTTGGGCACTGCCGGCGGACGCGGCGCTTCCGCGTTTGCGGGTGTCTCGCCGCCGCCCTCGCCGCCCGCCGGGGGCCGGCCGCTCTGTGCCGCCACGTACAACACGCCCTTCTCGTCGTAGCGAAGCATGCGGATCTCCTGGAACGGAGTATCGAGCAGGAGGAAACCCTTGCCGTTCGCATCCACGCGGAACACACGGCCGGGCGAGCCCGTGCCGATCACGAGTTGTCCGTTCGAATCGAAAGCAAGCGAGATGGCGTGCGTGGTCTTGGTCGCGAAGAAGGGCTCGCCCTTGCCCTCAGGGCTGATTTTGTAGACCGTGCCTTTGTCGCCGGTGCCGGCAAACACATTGCCTTGCCGATCGACCGCGAGGGACCAGACGTATTTGTCCTCGGGATCGAAAAAGGGTGTTGCCTCGCCCTTCGCGTTGACCTTGTAGATGCGGCCGTCGGGCGATGTGCCCACGTAAAGACCGTTGTCCGGCGCGGGCGCGAGCGCGTGCACCTCCATCTCAGCGCTGTCGAAGAAGACTTCGCTCTTCCCGCTCTTGTCGACGCGCAGCACGCGGCCGTCGTTGCCAGTGCCAAGGAAGTAGCCGCCGCCGGGCGCCGGCACCATTGCCCAGACGAACGGCACGCCGGGATCGGCAAGGCGCTCCACTTCCGGGCCGAGCATCACGCGGCCGTGCTCGTCGATCGAGAGATGCTCGACTTCGCCGCGGAGGAAGTCTGCTTGTGTGGAGGCCTGCCAGAAGCCCGGCGTTGCCAATAGACCGGCCGGACCCAGCAACAGAAAGAGGGAGGCGACAAGCGCGCCTCGTGCGTAACCGCGCATCATGCAGGTGTGTTAGTCGTCGATGGTGATTGTGAGCTGCCGCGCGCCCGAGACGGCAAGCTCAGTCGGCAGCTCCCATTCGCCGCGCGTGGCGGTGCGGAGCGGAGCGAAGGAGCCGCTGTTGCGATCCGCTTCGAGCACGGCGATGACCGACGGCGGCAGCGCGGACAGCGCCTCGCCATTGACGATGGCGCCTTGGTCGGGAGCGGAGAGCCGGACGTACAGGCGGTTGCCCCGCCGCGCGCGATTGAAGGTGCGAATCAGCTGCGCGACCCGCTGCGTCTCGGGCCCGCGCGAAAGCCGGCGATCCTCGGCCGACAGGCGCGACGCGTCCGCGACGAGCAGCTGCATTGAACCCGTGGCGTTCGCAGGGATATCGATCGGGATGGTCTTCACGAGCTCCTCGCCTCGGAACGTGCGCAGGAGCACCTTGACGTCAACCGTGCGTCCCGGGCGCGCGCGATCGGTGTCGAGCCAGACACGCTCGATGCTGGCGGTCTGTGATTCCTCGGTCGCGTCGATCGTGAACGACATTTTCTCCACGTCTACCTGCTCGGACGCGTTCTTCAGCAGGAAGGTGAGCGGGCCCGCGATGTACGCGGCCGCACCGCCAGCTGGCTGGTCGCCGGTGAAGATGTCTTCGAACGCGAGATCGCCGTGCTCGCGGATCGTTGCCGTCCCGCGAACGGTGAACGATGCCGGGCCGGAATTGCGTTCGTACGACGTGAGCACGTTCGCGACCGCGAGATAGGTCAGGAGCGGCGTGAACGTCACGTCCTTGACCACTTCGAAGTTGAAGGTCCGCCGGCCGCCGCGATCGGAGTTGAGCGTCAGCGACACCGGAATCATGTCCGGTCCAGGACCGAGACGGCCGGACACTGCCGTGGCACGGTCCTGCTGCAGCGTGCCGATGATCGGCCCGAAGCTCGCGATCTTGGTCGACTGCAAGAGGCTCGGCAGCACGACCTGCACGTCGGCGCGCGTCAGCGGAAACTGCGTCGGTCCCAGGTTGTAGAGCGGATGTCCGAACCCGTACACCTTGTCGCCGTCGACATGCGTCACGGTCCCGGTTGCCCCGAGCTTGAAGTCGCCCGCCATCAGCACGACACCTATCGCGTCGCCCGGACGCAGGGGCCTGGTGCTCGAGCTGCCAGAAACGGGCGCTGCGGGTTGTGGTGCTGACGCGGCCGACACGGGGAGAAATCCGCGAGAGGTCAGCGCGTCGCTGAGAGGCGCGAGAACATCGGGCGCCAGGCCGGACGTCACCAGCGGCACCGCGATCGGGCGGAGCATTGTGGCCATCCGTGGCGCGAGCAGCGCATCGCCGGCGTCGACTCTCGCCCGGGCTGGATCGGTGACGAACGGCGTCGCGCGTCCCAGATCGCGAGCCCAGATCGCC
>DASURJ010000009.1:0-3726 GCA_036280115.1 Gemmatimonadaceae bacterium | reverse complement strand
GTATCTCGGCGGCGCGCACACCGTGCGTGGCCAGTCGCCGGACACGACGCAAAGTGGCAATGCGTTCTGGCTCGGCCGTGCCGAGCTGGGCTACGCCTTCCCCGTCGTGCGGCCCGCGATCTTCGGCGACATCGGATGGGTGGGGAGCCGTGATGCGCTGGACCAGATCGGACGGCCGCTGAGCGGTGCGGGAGTCGGCGCGTCCATCATGGACGGACTCGTGCGGTTCGACGTCTCGCGCGGCTTCTACCCGCGCAAGCAGTGGCGCGTGGACATGTACATCGAGGCCAAGTTCTGATATGAAGCGACCCGTCAAGGGTGCACGGAGGTGGGCCCTACGATGGGTTGGAACGAATTGCAGCATGCCTGGGCGATGGGACGCGGGTGTGCGACGGCTGATCACTCTGATATGCGCGGGTTAGCTCGAGAGCGTACCGCAGGATCGTGATCCGTCGGGCGCGGCCGCAGACTAGGCGCGCGAGTTGGGAGTCGGTGGGACTCCGGATCGCATAGAACGTGGGCGGGTGTGCCTTTTCGACCCAGCCCATCGCCGCAGGCGGTGTGACATTGGTCGTTAGCTCAGGACAGCGGGTGAAGGTTCAACGGCTTGGCCGATCGCCCAGATGAAGCCGAGCAACTCGCGCCCGATTACCGTGGCTACGGCGAGTGGTGGCTTGCCGCGTTCACTGAGGCGTCGATACCGAGGACAGAGGCGTTGTTGCGCTTTCGTGGCGATCGCGAGGACTGGAGCGGGCTGCCCGTGTTGCCGAGCGCGGAGGGTACCACTCGTGAGATTGGCCCGATGCCGGTAGGCCCACGCGGCTTCGATGAGCACGCGCCGCAAATGCGCGTTGCCCGTCTTGGTAATGGCTCCCCGATGCACGCCGCTGCCACTGGAGTGCTCTCGGGGGACGAGTCCCGTGTAGCCCATCAGGTGCCGCGGCGTGACGAAGCGGCGGAGCGTCCCGACTTCGCTGACGATCGTGGCGGCGGTGATGAGCTGCACGCCACGCAAGGTGGCCAGCGCGCCGACCAGCTCTTGTTGCGTCGGCGCCAAGGTCTCGATCGCCGCGGTGATCGCCCGCTCGAGGCGCGTCACGCGGTCGGCGAGCAGGGCGAGCGTCGCCCGGTATTCGTCGTAGACGACTTGCAGGGTCGTGAGGTCGAAGCGCTGCTGCGCCAGCCACTGCGCGTGCTTCAGCGTCCAGGCCTTCATGCCCTCGGGACGCTGTCGACCATGGCGCAGCAAAAACTTGCTGACCCGATGCCGGGCGCGCAGTTGATCCTGTTTCGTGACTTCGCGCGCGCGGACCAGATCGCGGAGCGCTTCGGTGGCGGCATCCGGCACCCACACCGCCGTGAGGTCGCCGGCGCGATAGGCGCGGGCGAGCCGCACCGCATCCTTCCGATCCGTCTTCACGCGATCCCCCGCCTTCGTCGGAATCAAGCTCGGCGCAATAACGTCGCAGTGCACGCCGAGGGCGGCCAGCTGCCAGTACGTGGTGTAGCCCGTCGGGCCCGCTTCGTAGCAGACGCGCAGCGGCGACCAGTCCCCGAGCTTCGTCAGCAGTTTCCGCAGCGTCTCCGGTCGATTGCGAATCGTTCCGAGTTCGCGCACGCTGCCATCGGGTTCGGCGATCGCAGCGCAAATCGTTTCCGCATGGACATCAAGTCCGACGTACCGCAGTTTCTTGGTCATAAGCGACCGGCTCCGTCACGTTGTGGCTCTGGCCACTCGGCCCATTCCGAGTTGGCTAACCCACGTTACCGTGACCGCGAGCCGGTCGCTTCATTCTGACTAGGCATCGCTGCGCAGAGTGCGCAGAGGAGTGGCTCCACGGGTGCAACTTTCGAAGTCCTCCGTGTTCTCCGTGTTCCCCGTGGTTGAGGCTTTTTCGACTCGGGCGAGACGATGCGTATACTGACGCTGCATCACGTGAGCCTCCCCGTCTCGGACCTCGAGCGGGCGAAGCACTTCTACGAGACGGTGCTCGGCCTCGAGCCGATCCCGCGCCCGCCCTTCGACTTCGATGGCGCCTGGTATCGCGCCGGCGACCGCGACGTCCACCTCATCGTCGCCGACCGCAAGGCGACGCTGCGCACGGGAAAGGGCATCGACTCCCACGACGTCCACTTCGCGCTTCGCGTGGCGAACCTCGAGGACGCGCTCACGCATCTGGAGCGGCACGGCTACACGCGGGACGCGC
Source organism: Gemmatimonadaceae bacterium (assembly GCA_036280115.1). Lineage (GTDB taxonomy): Bacteria > Gemmatimonadota > Gemmatimonadetes > Gemmatimonadales > Gemmatimonadaceae > JAJKIV01. Next base: position 1,519 of record DASURJ010000009.1, on the reverse strand, counting down.
GAGACAAGCACCAGCGCATTCGCGTGCAGCTCGCCGGCAAGGCCGGCTTCCCGCAGATCCATCTGCTGGATCCGGATGGGAATGTGGTGGAGCTCAATGCTGAGGGACGCGGGAACGTGGGGACGTAGGGACGCAGGGCAGTCAGCCCCTGGCCCCTCGCCCCTGGGCCCTAGGCCCTTGCCGTTAGGAGCAGCTCCCAGAACTGCGAATGCATGGCCGGCCCGAACTGATCATTGGGTTCCTGACTGGCGAGCGTGAACCCTTCCGCCTGGTAGATCTTCCGCGCCGAGACGAGAACGTCGTTCGTCCACAGCACGACCTTCTCGTAGCCCGCCTTGCGCGCAAACTTGATCACTTCCTTCACGAGCCGCGTGCCGATGCCGAGTCCGCGCGCCGAGGGTTCGACGTAGAGCAGGCGAAGCTGGGCCACCTTCGGCTCGCGCTCGACGACGAAGATCGAGCCGACGATCTCCCCGTGCCGCTCGGCAATCCAGCACCGCTCGCGATCCGGCTTGAAGTTGTCCACGAAGTCGGCCATGATGCGCGCGATCAGCGACTCGTAGTGCTCGTTCCACCCGTACTCCTCGTGGTAGAGCACCGCCTGACGATGCGCGATCCAGCCGATGTCGCCCACGCGCAGCCGGCGAAGCCGGTAGCTGGTGCGGTCGGAGGACTCCGGCGCGATCACCGAGCGCATCGTCTCGGCCGCGGACAGGAGCCGCCTGCGCTCGAGCGGGGAGAGCCCCGCGAGCATCGCCGCGACGTCGTCGCTCGCGAGCTGGTCGAGCCGCGCGAACTCGCGTGCGCCCTTCTTCGTGAGGCGCAGATGCGTCCGCCGCGCGTCGATGGACGAGCGTTCGCGCGTGATGAGCCCGTGATGGTCGAACTTCCGCAGGATGCGGCTGAGGTAGCCGGGGTCCAGCCCGAGGGCCTCGCCGACCTCCGTCGCGGTCGGCGCCTCGCGGTGCGCCAGCTCGTAGAGGACGCGCCCCTCCGCGAGCGACCAGGGGGTGTGGAGGTGTCCCTCGTCGAGGACGCCGATGCGGCGGGTGTACACGCGGTTGAAGCCGCGGATCGCGGCGATGGCCGCGGAGTCGGGTTCGCGGGGCATGGAGGCAAGATTGGATCATTGGTTGACGCTGTCAAGTATTAATCAGGATCGCGGCGCACCAGGGACTCCGCGTCCTCCGTGGCTCGAGCTCGCACGGACCGGCGCGACGATCTGGCCATCTCGCTCCGCGGCGTGCAGAATGGCTGCATGCCGACCCTTCGCCTCGCTCTCGCCCTCCTCGCGCTCGCCGCGACCTCCGGGGCCGCTCAGCGGCTCGACGTCGTCCTCGTCAACGGGCGAGTGCTCGACCCTGAAACCGGTACCGACGGGGTTCGCACCGTCGGCATAGCGAACGGACGCATCACCGTCGTCGCGCCCGCGTCGGAGATTCCGGCCGCGCGCGACACCGTGGACGTCCGCGGGCTCGTCGTCGCGCCGGGGTTCATCGACCTCCACTCCCACGGTCAG
>DASURJ010000008.1:0-2958 GCA_036280115.1 Gemmatimonadaceae bacterium | reverse complement strand
GAGGAACGCGACGGCGATGAGCGGCACCAGTGCCCCCTACGCGTCACCTCCCAGCGGGACGTAGTCCTCAGGGCCGTGGCGCGGATTCATTTGAACGCGGCGCATGGCGTCGTACACGAGCACGGCGATTTCGGCCCTTGCCTGATCGCTGGCAAGCGAGACGCGCGTGACGGCGGCACCGATCGGTGAACCGCCGATGTAACGCGGCCTAGCTTTATTCAACGCCTGCGCGGTCACGTCATCGTGACAACGCTCACAGGTGCAAAATTCCGGATGCCGCTCCTTGAGCTGGCGGTACACCTCGAGCACCAGCTCTTCGAGAGCGTTCTTCATCCGGCCATCGGCAGTGGTGCGCGCTCGCGATTGTGACATACCGCACCAGTAAAGGTCGAGCCCGTGGTCCCGGTGAGCTCGACGGTGAAGTAGCGACCGATCATCGATTCGTCGCCCGGCAGGAGCACTGTCTTGAAGTCGCGCGTGCGAGCCTGGAGCAATTCCCCGCGCCGTGCGCCCTTCTCCACCAGCACTTCCCGCTTGGCCCCGAGCAGCTTGAGGTTCCGCTCTCGGGCGCCACGGCGGACCGTATCGATGAGACGCGCAAGACGCTCAGTCGCCACCTCATCCGGAACGGTCATTTCGACCGGAAGCCGCGTCGCCGGGGTGCCGTCCCGCGGCGAGAACTTGAAGGTGAAGGCGTCATCGAACCCGACCTCGCGTACGACCTCGAGGGTTTCCTCGAAATCCGCGTCCGTCTCTCCGGGGAAGCCGACGATGACGTCCGTGGTGAGCGCCAGCCCGGGGATGGCCTGCCGGAGCCGGTGTACACATTCCAGGTAGCCTTCGCGCGTGTAGCGACGCAGCATGCGCTTGAGCACCGCGCTCGAGCCGGACTGCATGGGCAGGTGCACGTGCTCGCACACGGCGTCCACTTCGGCCATCGCCGCGATGACGTCGGGCGCGAAGTCGTTAGGGTGCGGGCTCGTGAACCGAACGCGCCGAATGCCGTCCACCGATCCCACCGCGCGGAGCAGGTCGGCGAATCCGGCCGCCCCATCGTGATACGAGTTCACCGTCTGACCGAGGAGGACGACTTCGGTCATCCCCTCCGCCGCCACCTGCTCCACCTCGCGCACCACGTCCTCGAGACGGCGGCTGCGCTCCGCCCCGCGCGTCGTCGGCACGATGCAGTAGGTGCATCGGTAGTCGCAGCCCCGCTGGACTGGGATCCATGCCTTCACGTTGTCGAACCGCCGAGGCGTGAAGTCCTCGTAATGCTCCTCGAGGTCGAACGACGTCGCGATCGCGCGTTCACCTCGACGCGCGCCGTCCACGAGCGCGGGAAGCGCGCGGTACCCGTCGGGCCCGACGACGAGGCTGACGTGCTTTGCTTTCTCGAGCAGCTGCGGTCCGAGGCGCTGGGCCATGCACCCCGTGACGCCCATGATCGAGTCGGGTTTCATGTTCCGCTTGAGCTCCCCGAGTCGACCGATGACGCGCTGCTCGGCGTGGTCGCGAATGGCGCACGTGTTGAGCAGGATCACGTCCGCCCCGTCGGGCGAGTCGACGGCCTGGTAGCCGCTGGCCGTGAGCCGCCCGAGCATGAGCTCGGAGTCGCTCACGTTCATCTGGCAGCCGTAGGTCTCGATGTAGACGGTGGGACGCGGATCGGTCATGCTCGAATGATGGGTTCGCGCGGAACGCCGAGCAATCGCGTTGGGTCGCCCGCGAGGGCCGCGCGCCACCGAGTCCCACGTGGGATCGACGGGTCCACCTCGACGGTGAGGTAATCTTCCGTGAGGCCCTGCCGCGTCGGGCCTCCGCCCATGACCACGAGGTCACAGGTCTGGCCCAGCCGCCGCACGCGGTGCCCTGCCTCTGCCTTATCACCGATCGCGCGGAGCTCGCGGGCACGCTCGCCCGCGACCGCCGGCGGGACCCTTCCCGGCAGCCGTTCGGCCGCGGTGCCCGGACGAAGCGAGTACGGAAAGACGTGCAGGTACGTGAACGGCAGCGTCCGCACGACGCCCAAGGTCGCCTCGTGATCGTCATGCGACTCCCCGGGAAACCCGGCAATGACGTCGGCGCCGAGGGCGAGGCCGCTCACGCGGGAGGCGAGTCGCTCGACCGCTGTCGCGTACGAGGACGCCGTGTACCAATGCCGCCCCATTCGCTTCAGAACGCGGTCCGAGCCCGACTGCAGCGGCGCATGAAGGTGGGGTGCAAGCCGGTCGCGCTCGCCGAAGAGCTCGAGCAGCCGGTCATCCACCTCGGTTGCCTCGAGAGAGCTCAGGCGAAAGCGAACGCCAGGCACCTCGCGAACGAGTCGAGTGAGGAGACGGGAGAGCGAGTCGCCCCGGTCGCCGGTGTCGATGCCGTAGTGGCCGATGTGGATCCCCGTCACGACGATCTCGGGGTGGCGCTCGGCGAGTCGAGTTGCCTCGTCCACGAGGGTCGTCGCGTCGCGTGAGCGCGCGGCACCGCGAGCGAGTGTGGTCGCGCAGAACGTGCAGTGCTCGTCGCATCCGTCCTGAATCCGGAGCAACGCCCGCGTCCCGGTCTGCACGTTAGGCACCGGCGCCGCCGCGGGCAGCCCGAGCGCCATGGCCACACCCGGGAGGTCCGCGCCCGCCACGACGGCCTCGACCGACGGCAGCGACGCGATCGCACCGGTGTCGCGCGCCGCGGCGCAGCCCATCACCACCGTGCGGAGGGACGGACGACGGCGCGCCGCGCGGCGGACGCTCTGGCGCAGCTCCGCTTCGGCGGCGGCCGTGACCGCGCAGCTATTGAACACGGCCGCGTCGGCGTCGTCCGGCGTGGCCACGACCTCGCCGCCACTCGATTCGATCAGTGCGCGAACGAGCTCGGAGTCGTATTGGTTCGCACGACACCCGAAGGTGCGAAGGTAGACCCGTCGTCGCGGGCGCTCCTCAGGGCAGGCCCGGCGTGGAGGATGCT
>DASURJ010000007.1:0-4863 GCA_036280115.1 Gemmatimonadaceae bacterium | reverse complement strand
TGGAGCTTCCGTCTCGCTTCGTCGAATCGGTGATCGCGGGGTCGATCACGATCGCCGCGCTGCACAACATCTGGCCCGTGGCCCGGGTCAATGAAGCAGCGATTGCGTTCGTCTTCGGGTTGTTCCACGGCTTCGGCTTCGCCTCGGTGCTGGGCGACATCGGGCTCGGTACAGACCACCTCGTGTTATCGCTGCTCGGCTTCAACCTCGGCGTGGAGATCGGGCAGGTCGCGATCATCGCGGCGATCTTCCCGGTGCTCTTCTTCGTGCGGCGGTGGCGTGTCTACAACTGGGGTCTCCGCGTCGCCTCCGTAGGGCTCATGGCCATCGGGCTGCTCTGGGCCGCCGAGCGGACGTTCGGGTTCAACGTTGCGCTCGTTCCGATGGCCAAGGCCATGCTCGGAATGGGCGGCGGCGACATCCCGACGTAACCGGGTGATGGACTTCGGGTGGACCGACGAGCAGCTGGCGCGCCGCGCGGCCGCGCGCGAGTTCGCGCAGCGCGAGCTCGCGGACGACGCGCTCGACGAGCGGGACCACGAAGGGCGGTTCGCGCGAGAGCTCTGGGAGCGGTGCGCGCGATTCGGTATTCTGGGTCTCTCGGTCCCGGCGGAATTCGGGGGCGGTGAGATCGACCTCCCCACGGCGATGCTCATCATGGAGGGGCTCGGCGAGGGGTGCCCGGACAACGGGCTCGCGTTTGCCCTCAACGCGCAGCTGTGGACCGTTCAGCGACCGATCGCGCGCTTCGGGACCGACGACCAGAAGCGACGGTACCTGCCGGGCCTCTGCGACGGTACGCTGCTCGGCGCACACGCGCTCACCGAGCCGGACGCCGGCTCCGACGCGTTCAGCCTGACGATGCGCGCCGAGCGGTGTGCGGACGGCTACGTCCTCACCGGTACGAAATGCCTCGTGACGCTGGGGCCCATTGCCGACGTCGTGCTCGCGTTCGCACGCACGAACCCGGCGGCGGGGAAGTGGGGGATCTCGGCGTTCGTCGTCGAGCGCGGCACCCCTGGCCTTCGCGCCTCCGCCACGCAACACAAGATGGGCCTTCGCACGGTGCCGATCGGCACGCTGCACTTCGAGCAGTGCGTCGTTCCCGAATCCGCGCGTCTCGGCCCCGAGGGAGCCGGCGTGAGCATCTCGACGCATTCACTGGAGCTCGAACGCTGCTGCATCCTCGCGTCGCAGCTCGGGGCGATGGAGCGTCAACTGCAGCGCGCGATCGGCTACGCGCGGTCGCGACGGCAGTTCGGGCAGGCAATCGGCAAGTTCCAGTCGGTGTCGAACCGCATCGCCGACATGAAGCTTCGCATCGAGACGGCGCGCCTGCTCCTGTACAAGGTGTCCTGGCTGGTGGAGCGCGGGCAGCCGGCGATGATGGAAGCCGCGCTGCTCAAGCTTCATCTCAGCGAGGCGTTCGTGGAGTCCGGTCTCGACGCCGTCCGGATTCATGGCGGCATCGGCTATCTGAGCGAGACCGGTGTCGAGCGCGACCTGCGTGATGCCGTGGGCGGCGTACTCTACGCCGGCACGTCCGACATTCAGCGCAACATCATCTCGCGCCTGCTCGGCCTCTGACCCGGATGCTGTATCTCCTTCCGCATGCCATCGACCGCGCAGCGATGCGGACGCCGGACCATGAGGCCCTGCGATACTCGGGGGCGTCGCTCACGTACGCGGCGCTCGCCGAGCGGGCGGATCGGCTGGCCGGCCTGCTTCGCGCGCAGGGAGTGCGTCGCGGCGATCGCGTTGCGATCCATGCTGGCAAAGGGCTGGCCGCGGGGGTGGCGCTCTACGGTATCATGAAGGCTGGCGCGGCATACGTCCCGCTCGACCCATCGTCACCACCGGCGCGACAGGCGTTCATCGTGCGCGACTGCGGCATTCGTCACGTCGTGACGGAGCAGTCACGGGGAGCGGCGATGCGTCTGCTGCTCGCGGAGGGCGTGCCTATCGAGTGCGTGATTGGGCTTGGTGGCGAAACGACACCCGGGGTTCGCGCGTTCACGTGGAGTGACGTGGATGCGCACGCGCCAGTTGCCCACGACCCCGATCTGGTGGAGATGGACCTCGCCTACGTACTCTACACGTCGGGCTCGACGGGCACACCGAAGGGCGTGGCGCACTCGCACCGAAGCGCGCTGGCATTTGCGCGCGTTGCGGCCGACACCTACGGCTTTCGCGCCGACGACCGGTTGAGTAACCACGCGCCGCTCCACTTCGATCTCTCGACGATGGATTACTTCTCGTCCGCGCTCGCTGGCGCGACGACGGTGATCATCCCCGAGCCACACACGCGACTGCCGGCGTCGTACGCGGCGCTGATCGAGAGTGAACGCCTGACCGTCCTGTACGCGGTTCCGCTCGCGCTGACGCACCTGCTGCTCCACGGGGCGCTGGACAAGCGCGATCTCGCGTCGGTACGGTGGGTCCTCTTCGGTGGCGAGCCGTTTCCCGTCCGACATCTGCGGGCGCTCATGGCCGCGCTCCCGGGCGCGCGTTTCTCGAACGTCTACGGTCCGACGGAGGTGAACGGCGTGACCTACTGGATCGTGCCGCCGCTGCCGCCGGATGACGATACGCCCATCCCGATCGGCCAACCGTACGCCAACGTCGAGGCCCGGATCGTGGGCGACGACGACGCCCCCGTTGCCGACGGCGAGGCGGGCGAGTTGCTCGTGCGCACGCCGACGATGATGCGCGGCTACTGGGGCCGCCCCGACCTCGACGAGCGCGCGTTCATGACGCGACGTGCCGTCGGGCACTTCGAGGACGTCTACCTTCGCACCGGCGACCTCGTCCGGCGTCGCGACGACGGTCTCCTCGAGTTCCACGGGCGCAAGGACCGCCAGGTGAAGGCGCGCGGGTACCGGGTCGAGCTGGACGAGGTAGAGGTGGCGTTGGGATCCCACCCGGCCGTCGAATCGGCGGCCGCGTACGGGGTGCCTGACGACGACGGATCGCTTCACATCGAGGCGACGGTGACCCTTCGCGCCGGGCAGCATGTGACACCGGAGACACTCCGCACGCACGTCGCGACGACGCTGCCTCGCTACGCGATCCCGCTCCGCGTCGATGTCGTCGGTACAATGCCGAGGACCTCCACCGGCAAGATCGACCGTCGCGAGCTCGCGAGGCTCGCGGCGGAGCGTGCCCCGACCGTGAACTCGATCATGGAATCGACGTGAGGGAGCGACTCGCCCGCTACATCGCGACCGACCTGCTCAACCAGCCCGATCTCGTCATCGGTGAGGACGAGGACCTCCTGGTGAGCGGCCTTCTCGACTCGTTGAACGTCATGTCGGTCATCCATTTCATCGAGCAGGATCTGGCCATCGACGTACCGGCCGAGGACGTCACGATCGAGAATTTCGTCTCGTTACGCGCGATCGCCGCCTATCTCGATCGGCGCGGCGTCTGAGTCGCGCCGCTCGCCACCTGTTGTCGCCACATGGCGTAGTAGAGTCCCTTCGCGTCCAGCAGGTCCTGGTGCCGCCCGGTGTCCACGATGCGGCCACGCTCGAGCACATGAATGCGATCCGCGTGCATCACGGTGGACAGCCGGTGCGCGATCACCACCGTAATGACCTCGCTCGACGCCGACCGCTCGCGCCTCGTACGGCCGACCTCCTCCTCGGTGAGCGAGTCGAGCGCGGACGTCGCCTCGTCGAACACCACCAGATGCGGCCGCCGCAGCAGTGCGCGCGCGATCGACAGCCGTTGCTTCTCACCGCCCGATACCTTCATCCCACCTTCGCCGATGACCGTGTCGAGCCCGCGGTCGGCGCGGCGGAGCAGCGAGTGTGCCGCCGCCCGCTGCAGTGCGTCGAGGCACTCTGCATCGGTCGCGTCGGGCTTCACGAAGAGCAGGTTGTCGCGAATGGAACCCGAGAAGAGCTGCGAGTCCTGGGTGACGAGCCCGATGCGCTCGCGGAACTCGTCGAGGTCCACCTCGGTGCTCTCGATACCATTGTAGAGCACGCGTCCCGAACTCGGCCCATAGAGGCCCACGAGGAGCTTCACGAGTGTCGTTTTCCCGGCCCCTGAGGGTCCCACGAAGGCGAGCGTCTCGCCGCGCTGCGCGCGGAACGACACGTTCGCGACGGCAGCCGTGGATGCCACCGGATGGGTGAAGCTGACGTCGTGGAACTCGAGCTCGCGCAGGTCGTGGACGCCCCGCGGTACCGCGGGCCTGTCGTCGGCCGGCGTGTTCATGATGGTCTGGAAGCTGGCCAGCGACGCTTCGGTCACGCGGTAGGTGCTGATGACGTTCCCGACCTCCTGCAGCGGGCCGAAGACGTAGAACGAGTAGAACGTGACGGCGAAGAACTGTCCGATCGAGATCTCACGCTGCACGATGAGAGACAACAGCAGGAGGAGGATGGCTGCGCGCATGACGTGCATGGCCGTCCCCTGCACGAAGCTGAGCGAGCGCAGGTAGCGGCCCTTCGCCAGCTCGAGCTCGAGGATCCTGGACGTCGCGGCGTCGAGGCGTCCGACTTCCTGGTCCGTGACGCCGAGACTCCTCACGATCTCGATGTTCCTGAGCGATTCCGTTGTGGCGCCGGCGAGCGCGGTCGTTTCGGCCACGATGACTCGCTGCATCCGCTTGACTCTGCGGCTGAGCGTGAGGCCCAGCGCGGCAAGCACGAGGATGGCGAGCAGGAATGCGGGCGCGATGGTCCAGTGGACGGTTGCGCCGTAGATCGTGATGAAGGCAACCCCGACGACTGCCGGGGCGACCACCGTCAGCAACGTCGCGATGAACCGCTCGACGTCAGCGCGGACCTTCTGGAGCGTACCTAACGTCGTCCCGCTCCGCTGGTCCTCGAGGACGGAGTAGGGCAGGGCCAG
>DASURJ010000006.1:0-3338 GCA_036280115.1 Gemmatimonadaceae bacterium | reverse complement strand
GGCGGAAGCGCCACCTCCTCCTCGATCATCACCTCGTAGATGTCCGCCTGCTCGATCGCGCCAACGCGGTCGCCGGCTGCCGCGAGCGCCCGCATGAGTCCAATGGTCAGTCGGCCGTTGAGCGGGTCCTGTGCGGTGAGCTTCCGCCACCACCGCACCGCGTCGGGATAGTCGCCACGCGCCTCGGCGTCGCGGGCGAGGCGTTCCAGCGCGACGGCGTACTCGAACGCGAGCTCCGCCCGAGTGTGGTCCATCCACTTCGCGAACGATGGCGCGTCGGCCAGCCGGAACCCGTCGAGGAATGGGCCGCCGTATTCGGCCACCGCATCGGCGAGCCGTCCCGCACCGATCAGCGACATGAACCGCTCGACGTCACTGTCCATGAGCGACGGGTCGAGCTCAATCACGCGCTCGCCGATGAACACATCCGCCGACCCGAGCTCCGAACGAATCGCCGCCAGCGTCTCATCCAAGCGGGTCGATGCGTCCGGCTCCTGGTTACCCTCCCACACGAGCGCTTCGAGGCGCTCGCGCGGCACGCCTCGGGCGCCGGCGTGAGCGAGCAGCGCCAGACAGGCGAGGGCGTGCGACGATAAGCGATCGCCGCGAATCGCACGCCCGTCCGAGCGGACCGTCAGGCCGCCCAGCGTGGACACCTCGAAGTAGCTCGCATGCCGGAGCGCCGCTGTGAACTCGGCCATCGTCGCGAAGCGGCGCTCCGGCTCTCGTGCAAGTGCATGACAGAGGGCGCGGTCGACTGCCGGCGGGACCTCCGGGCGAGTGCCCAGCACGGACGGGATCGCGTTGCCGTTGTCGTTAGGTGGGCGTGCCGGCTGGCCCTTGCGGTAGAATGGCGGCGACCCCGTGAGCATCTCGTAGAGCACGCACGCGAGTGAGTACAGGTCGGCGCGCCCGTCGAGCTCGCGCTCGCCCTCCATCTCCTCGGGGCTCATGTACACGACCGTGCCCACAGCCAGGCCCGGATCGGTCCGCTCGGTGGAGCGTGCCTCGTCGAGCGCGTAGGCCACCCCGAAGTCCGCCACGAACGCGTGCCCGCTCGCGGAGAGCAGGATGTTCTCCGGTTTGATGTCGCGATGCACCACGCGCCGGGCATGTGCGTACTCGAGCGCCGAGGCGACCTCGCCGGTGATGCGGAGGGCTTCGTCGACGGAGAGACGCCCCTCGCGGCGCAACCGTTCTCTGAGCGACTCGCCTTCGACGAACGGCATGGTGAAGAACACGCGGCCGTCGGCCTCCCCCGAGTCGAAGAGCGGGAGGATGTGCGGATGGTTGAGCCGAGCAGTCGTGCGGATCTCGGCGAGGAACCGGTCGTGGCTGACGGTCGCGTCGAGCTGCGCGTGCAGCACCTTCAACGCCACCGACCGGTCGTGCTTCAGGTCGGTGGCGAGGTACACGATCGCAGACCCGCCACGTCCGATCTCGCGTCGTACCGCATATAGATCCGCGACGGCGCCGGCAATGTCAGTCGCCAGCTCGTCCGTCTCATCGCCCACAATGCACCTCCGAAGCCATAGCATCGAAGGTGAACGAGACCGGGGCTGGAGGCAATGTCTACGACACGTGCACAGCGACCACGGCAGCGGAATCCCACGACCGCCTCGCCATCCACACCACGAGCGTCGTCGCATGACGGCGGCCGAGCACCGCGTCGAGGATTTCGACGGCACGTTGCATGAGCGAGTCCGCCACCACTGGATCGACCGGCTCCGTGGCCAGGGCGAGATCGCTCAGACTCGCGGCAGTCGCGGTGTGCAGTTCACCGTGCAGCGACCGGCGAAGCGCCAAGCCCTCTCGCACGTCCGACGCCATTCCATCGGCAGAGGCGTACCGTCCCTCCGGTTCCGGCCGCAGCGCCTTCGCGACAATGATGTCGAGGTCGCCCGCGAGCGCACGCCGGAGCCGATCGGGTGTCGTCCCCCGCGCGGCCGCACGCTGTACCGGCGGGGTGGCATGCTGCACGGTGCGAATCGCAAAACGGCTCGCACGAACGGGCGCATCGTCGCCGTGCCGGGAACCCGCGAGCCCGCGTACCCCTGTCAACAACTCGCGCAGGAGGAGCCCGAGCTGATACACGTCGGTCGCGGTCGTGACCACGTCACCGCTGAGCTGCTCGGGACTGGCGTAATCGGGCGTCATGGCGCGCGAGCCCACCTGTGTCTGCTCGGCGTCATCTTCCAGCAGCTTGGCGATGCCGAAGTCGAGCAGCTTCACGTTCCCGTCAGTATCGACGAGGACGTTCGACGGCTTGATGTCGCGATGCACGACGAGCAGTCGGTGTGCGGCGTGCACCGCATCGGCAACCTGGAGAAAGAGCGCGAGCCGTGCGCCGACGTCGAGCCGCCTGGCGTCGGCCCACGCCGTGATCGGCGCTCCGTCCACGAACTCCATCACCAGGTACGGACGCCCGTCCGGCGTGGACCCGCCATCGAGCAGGCGGGCAATGTTGGGGTGCGACAGCGAGGACAGGATCTGCCGATCGGTGAGAAACCGGCGCACCACGTCGGCGGTGTCGAGGCCGCGCCGGAGGACTTTCAGCGCCAGCATCTCGAGAAGATATGCCTTCGCTCGGGTCCACTCGCGCTCCCCCGTGCGCACCGACGTCTGAAGCACCGTCAGAACGTGGGCCGGCGACGGCCGTCGGCCCGCGCAACGCGCCGTGAGAACGAGCGCACAGTTGACATGCGGCGTCCGCAGTGCTAGATAAGCAGCACACTGCTGTTTTTCCAGCAAGCGAAACTCGATGGCCAACTCCCCGCCCCGCCCGAAATCTGCCTCGCCCGCCGCCAAGCTCACTCGGCGCGAGCGCCAGATCATGGACATCCTCTACCGCGACGGCGAAGCAACCGTCGCCGATGTCATGGCGCAGCTCCCGGACCCGCCCAGCTACTCCGCGGTTCGCGCCACCATGAACGTGCTCGAGGAAAAAGGGCACGTGCGCCACCGGCAGGACGGGCCGCGCTACGTCTACCTGCCCGCCGTGTCGCGTGACCGCGCGCGTCGCGCCGCCCTCAACCACCTGCTGCATACGTTCTTCGACGGCTCCCCCGAGAACGCCGTCGTCGCGCTGCTGCAGATGTCCGATACCACGCTCTCGCCATCCGACTTCGAACGACTCGCCGCCGAGGTCCGCAAGGCGCGCCAGGAGGGACGTTAGCCATGAGTACGATCGCCACCGTTGTCTCGCCGGTCCTCGATGCCCTCGGCCGCGTGCCGTTCATCACCGACGCGCTGACGAAAGGAACCCTGCTCGTGCTCATCGCCGTGGGCCTGACGCGGCTGCTCGGCCGCGCGCCGGCGGCGGCCCGACATCTCGTGTG
>DASURJ010000005.1:0-23623 GCA_036280115.1 Gemmatimonadaceae bacterium | reverse complement strand
CGAAGCAGCCGATCTCCTTTCCGGAGGCGAGCGCCGGCAGCCACTTCTTCTTCTGCTCGTCGCTCCCGAAGGCGTAAATGGGGTACATGACCAGCGCGCCCTGCACGGAAGCGAAGCTCCGGATGCCGCTGTCCCCCCGCTCGAGCTCCTGCATGATGAGCCCGTAGGCGACGTTGTTGAGCCCCGCGCACCCGTACTCCTCCGGGAGGTTTGCGCCGAGAACACCAAGGCCGGCGAGCTCGGGGATCAGCTCTTTCGGGAAACGGCCCTCGACGTAGCAGTCGCCGATGATGGGGAGGACGCGCTCGTCGACGAACCGGCGAACGCTATCACGAACGGCTCGCTCTTCTTCCGCGAGCACGCTGTCGATGTCGTAGAAGTCGGTGGGTGATGGCATGGATCAGAAACTAACGTCCCCCGTCGCCCGTCGCCCGTCCCCGTCCGTCTACTGCTCCCGCGCCGCCTTGATCGACAGATGCTGCGCCGCGGCTGGCGTGTTCGACGGCACGTTTGCGTCGTGACGAGAGCGGACTGGCGTAACGGTGCGTCGGGCCGACGGTGTGACACCTACCTCACGCGCCTTGGCGCGGAAGAGGCGGCCGTGGTCGATCGGGTGGCCCGTCTCGTCCTGCCACTGGTGCACCATCTCGTGCAGCAGCGTGTGGAGTGCCTCATCCCACCCATGGCGCCGAATGTGGCGGCGGCTCACGACGATCTCGGCCGGCTCGCCCGACGGCGATGCGGACATGTAGTGACCGAGGCGCGCGCGCATGCGTCGCGAGACGCGAACGGCGATCGGCGTCAGTGCGCCGTCGAAGTGGCGGTCGTTCAGCCGGCGGTGCCATTCGGTCAGCCGGCGCATGAGTTGCGCGTCATCGGGGTGCGGGGCGTCGGGGCGGCGGACTCTCGGGGGACGCGCCACCGGGTACGCGAGAATGCGCTGGCGCGCGTGCCGTCGCGATGCGGCCGTCCGTCCGCTCACGAACGTCGCGATGGCGGCCAGGACCTCGACGGGCGCCGACAGGTACCCTTCGTGAACGCGAAGCTCGCGAGCTCGATAGCTCACCATCACCGCGCGGTTGCGGGTGAGGCGACAGCTATCGATGCCACTCAAGCCGAGGGCGCGGAGCCGCGCGAGCAGCTCGCCCGCATCCCGCGGTGGTGACCCGTCGAGGCCCAGATCGAGCTGCGCCTGGCGCGTGAACAGTCTGCCTAACGATCGAAGCACCGGGAAGGTCCTGGCGTAAACGTCTTGTCGCTCGCGGTCCACACGAGGGTGGACACTTCGATGTTCTCTGGACGAATCGTAATGACGTTGATCGACGATGGGCGTCCCCCGCGCGATCGGCTCGAGACGGTCCCAGCCGTCGAGATCACCGTCCCTTTCTGCGTATGCTCGATGTAATGCACCGCCTCCTGATGGTCGTGCCCGCAGAGGACGAGGTCAACGCCGATCTGCGCGAACGCGCCAAGGACCTTGCGCGTGTCCTTCACTCCGTGGCGCCCCGAGAGCTCGCCTTTCACCGGATTGTGATGCATCACGATAACGCGCGCATCGCCCGGAGGCGAACCCTCGAACTCCTCCTGCGCGTGATCCACCTGGGAGCGCCGGATCGCGCCGATGATCGAGATGTCACGCAGGCGCCACGTGAGCGTATGACGCGTCACGCCTTGCGCCGTATTCAGCCCGACGAAGGTCGCGCCCGGCACGCGCAGCACGGGTTCGAGGTCCTCGGAGATGTGCGTCCGGTAGCTCTCGAAGATGCGCTTCCTGTTCCCGAGCCCGAGCGGCGCGTGCCACCACATCACGTCGTGGTTGCCGGGCACCACGATCGTCTTGCTGACACGCTTCGCGTCGCGGATGAACGCCTGCGCCCGCTGGAACTCACCGGCGCGGGCGCGTTGTGAGAGGTCGCCCGAGATCGCCACGACGTCGAAGCGGCGTTCCTGAATGATGGTCTCGATCGCTTCGATCTGGTCGGGCACTGCCGGCCAGCCGAAGTGGAGATCCGAGACGTGAAACACCGTGACCACGGCGCCGCCCGTCGCGCTAGCCGAGACGAGCGATGATCGCGTCCGTGAACTGCGCCGTCGTTGCGGTCCCGCCCAGATCGCGCGTGACCGTCTTCCGCTCCTTGATCACCCCTTCCATGGCATCGCGAATGCGGCGAGCGCGGTCGCGATCCCCGAGGTGCTCGAGCATGAGACACGCCGCGTAGATGAGCGCGCCCGGGTTCGCGACGCCCTTCCCCGCAATGTCGGGGGCGGTGCCGTGCACGGCCTCGAAGATCGCCGCGCTGGCGCCGAGGTTCGCGCCGGGCGCGAGGCCCAGACCGCCCACGAGCCCCGAAATGAGGTCGGAGAGGATGTCGCCGAACAGGTTCGTCGTGACGACCACGTCGAACGTCTCGGGCTTGATGACGAGCTGCATGGCCATGGCGTCGACGATGCGCTCCTCGTACTCGACGCGCCCGGCGTACTCCTTCGCGACCGCCTGACCGACTTCGCGAAACAGTCCGCCAGTGAACTTGAGGATGTTCGCCTTGTGCACGAGCGTCACCTTCTTGCGCCCGTGCGAGAGCGCGTACTCGAACGCGTACCGAACGATCCGGTCAGAGCCGTACCGGGTGACGACCGCCGTGGACTCGGCGGCCGCACGCTGATCGGGGCCGATCGCGATGAAGTGCTCGATCCCCGAGTAGAGTCCCTCGGTGTTCTCGCGGATGAGGACGATGTCGACGTTGTCGAAGCGGCCGCCGGGGACGACGGACCGCGCGGGCCGGACGTTCGCGTAGAGGTCGAACGTTCGGCGCAGCGCGACGTTCACTGACCGGTAGCCGCCGCCGATGGGCGTCTCGAGCGGCCCCTTGAGCGCGAGTCCCGTACGCTCGATGGACTCGATCGTGATGTCCGGCATCGGGTCATCGAACTCGGCAACGGCGGCCATGCCGGCGAGCTTTCTATCCCAATCGAACCGGGCACCGGCCGCCTCGAGCACGCGAACGGTCGCGTCGGTGATGTCGGGGCCGATGCCGTCGCCCGGGATCAACGTGCAAGGGACGCTCATATCCGTCGTCGGATCAACGCGAGGGGGTGAGGAACAGGTCAGCGACGCGACCGGCGAGGCCGGCAGCGATCGCGGGTGAGAACGTTCGCGCGTGCTCGCCGGCGACGTCGCCCTTCCACGTCAGGCGCGCGAGTCTCGTGTCGACGACCATGACTCGGAGGGACGCGACGCCACCGACGCTGTCCGGCGTGAGGCGAAGCTCGACCGGCACGAAGGCGTATCTCGCGCCCGAGATCGCCGCGAGCGCACGAAGCTGCCCGGCGAGCGGCTCGCCGATCAGCCTGTCGGTGTCCTTCTCGACCGGTGCGAGCGCCTCGATGGCGATGGCGTAGGGGTCGCTCGCGTACGTGGGGTTGCGCTTGGCAGCGCGAGCGAGGTCCGGCGGAAACGCCCACTTCGCGCGAAGCCCGCGCTCGCGTATCGCGAAGGCGATCTCGTCATCGAGGGTAGCGAGGTACGCGCGCGCGTCTCGCAACTCCTCGCTCCACGCCGGCACGGCACCACGCAGCGTCTGCACCGGCAACACGATCAGCGGCTGCGACACGAGCGGCGCGAGCGGCCCGTTCGCCGGTGACTGCGGCGCGGCTGCCTGCGGGGGCGCGGTTCCGCGCGACGGCGACGGAGCGGGGGCCTGCGACGCGGCGACGGCGCGAGCACAGCCGGCCACGCACACGAGCGCGACGAGTCGAGAGAGGATGATAGACACGATGAGTAGACGCTGAGACTAAGCTAACGAACCCCTGAAGGGGACGGCACCCGCATGGCCGCGGGCATGGTGCGGACGCACGAGCCCTCGGAATCCATCACGCGTGGCGGTTGCTTCCGTCACACCGGCGGGCCAATTTGGCGGCAACGTTACCCTCAGGGACGGCTCGCGCATGGGCAAAGTTCTCTCGTGGCTCGGATGGCTCGTCGTTGCGCTCGCCGGAGCGGGCGCGTTCGCGTGGCTCGCGCTGTCGCGCGGGGAGCAGGTGAGCGCCGCATGGCTGGTCACGGCCGCCGTCTGCACGTACCTGATCTCGTATCGGTTCTACAGCAAGTTCATCGCGGCGAAGATCTTCGCGCTCGACGCCAACCGCGCGACGCCGGCCGAGCGACTGAACGACGGTCGCGACTACGTGCCGACGAATCGATGGATCGTGTTCGGGCATCACTTCGCCGCGATCGCGGGCCCCGGTCCGCTCGTCGGACCGACGCTCGCGGCGCAGTTCGGGTTTCTCCCGGGCATGATCTGGATTCTCGTGGGCGTCGCACTCGGCGGCGCCGTGCAGGATTTCGTCATCCTCGCGTCGTCGGTGCGACGCAACGGGAAATCGCTCGGACAGATGGCGAAGGAGGAGATCGGTCCGGTCGCGGGATTCACCGCCCTCGTCGCGGTGCTCGGGATCATGATCGTGCTCATCGCGGTGCTCGCGCTGGTCGTGGTGAACGCGCTCGGGGAGAGTCCGTGGGGCGTGGTGACCGTAGGCCTCACGATCCCGATCGCATTGTTCATGGGCGGGTACCTCAAGTGGGTGCGGCCCCATCGCGTGCTCGAAGCCACCGCCATCGGGCTCGTCCTGCTCATCGTCGCGCTGTACGTCGGCCGCGCGGTGGCCGCGGACCCGACGCTCGCGCCGATGTTCACGCTCAGCCGCCGAACGCTGGCGATTCTGATCATGGGGTACGGCTTCGCGGCGTCGGTGCTGCCCGTGTGGCTCCTGCTCGCGCCGCGCGATTACCTCTCCGCGTTCGTGAAGCTCGGCGTCGTGGTCGCGTTGGCGCTCGGCATTCTCATCGTGCTGCCACCGCTGCAGATGCCGGCGCTCACGCAGTTCGTCGACGGGACGGGGCCGGTGTTCGCGGGTAAGCTCTTCCCGTTCGCGTTCATCACGATTGCGTGTGGCGCCATCTCGGGATTCCACGCGCTCATCTCGTCAGGCACGACGCCGAAGCTGCTGGAGCGTGAGCCCGACGCGCGGATGATCGGCTACGGCGGGATGCTGCTGGAATCGATGGTCGCGATGATGGCGCTCATTGCCGCGTGCGTGCTGACGCCGGGCGTTTTCTTCGCCATCAACGCCCCACCCGCCGCGATCGGCACGACGGCACAGTCGGCGGCCGAAGCGATCCGGAACTGGGGGTTCGTGCTGCAGCCGGGCGAGATCGAGGCGCTCGCACGCAACGTGGGGGAGGCGTCGCTGCTGTCGCGAACCGGCGGCGCGCCGAGCCTGGCCGTCGGCATGGCGCACATCTTCTCGAACGTGCTAGGCGGGCCGACGGCGATGGCCCTGTGGTATCACTTCGCGATCATGTTCGAGGCGCTCTTCATCCTGACGACGCTCGACGCCGGCACCCGCGTGGGCCGGTTCATGTTGCAGGACCTCGGCCGTCACGTCTGGGAGCCGTTCGGTCGCGTGTCGTGGTACCCGGCGGTGCTCCTGTCGAGTCTCATCTTCGTGGCGATGTGGGGCCACTTCCTGTATCAGGGTGTCATTGACCCGTTAGGCGGGATCAACTCGCTGTGGCCGTTGTTCGGGATCGCGAACCAGCTCCTGGCCGCGGTGGCGCTGTGCGTCGGCACGACGGTGATCATCAAGATGGGCAAGCAGAAGTACGCGTTCGTGACACTGCTGCCGCTCGCGTGGCTCGTGATCGTGACGATGTCGGCGGCGTACACGAAGATCTTCTCGGCGGACCCGCGGCTCGGGTTCCTCGCGCACGCGCGTCGGTTCTCCGACATGCTGGCGCAGGGGCAGGTGCCGCCGGGCGTGCGCAGTGCGGCCGACGCCAGTCGCATCATCTGGAACGACCGCGTGGACGCGGCGGTTGCCGCATTTTTCGCGGTCGCGGTACTCGTCATTCTCGCCGACTCGGCGCGGGAGTGGTTCTCGATCCTGAAGGGACGAAAACCGGCGGTGTCGACGGAAGTCCCGTTCCAGGCCAGGGTGGCGGTGGCGGGAGACTGATGTCGGCGACGCGGGCTGCCGTGCTGGAAGGCCAGCTGGTGGCTGGCAGGCTGCTAGCTGCAGCTCCGAGCTGGAACGCTACTCAAAGCGGCTGGTTGCTGGCTGCCACGCTGCCAGCCGCGAGCCCAGCAGCTTGCAGCCGCGAGCTGGCAGCGGCCAGCTACCGGCTACCAGCCCGGCAGCCAGCCGCCAGCCGCTGTCAGGAGCCTTCCAGCTCGGAGCTGCAGCTAGCAACCCGCCAGCTACCAGCTCGCCTTCCAGCTCGCAGCAACGCCTAACGACGTTTCGATGACGCGCCTACTCCTCACTGCCGCCTCGCTCTCCGCCCTCGCGGCCACACTCGGTGCCCAGTCGGTGGCGGCACCCACTCGCCAGGCGTCCACGTTCGATTTCTCGATCGCGAACATGATGCGTGGCCCCGAGGTCTACGGCCGCGAGCCGAGCCGGGTACAGTGGACCGCCGATGGCCGCTGGCTCTATTTCCTCTGGAATCCGCCAGGCACCGACTGGCGCGAGCCGAACCGACCGTATCGCATTCGCGCGACGGGAGGCTCCGCGCCCGAGCGGGTAACGGACGCACACATGGACAGCGTCGGCCCGCTGCTCGAGGCCGGTGCCCTGTCGCGCGACCGGCGATCGCGCGTCGTGTCCTACGCCGGCGACCTCTACATCGTGTCGCTGCCGGCAGGGACGGCGCGCCGCCTCACCCAGACGGCGGCGGAGGAGCGCAGCCCCCACTTCTCCGCCGACGGGCGACGCGTGTTCTTCGTGCGCGACAACAACGTTTTCTCGATCGACCTCGACGGCGGCCTCGTCAGGCAATTGACCGACGTGCGACCCGGCCCGGCGCCGAAAGACTCCGCGAAGGCACAGGGGCAGCGGGGCGTCCTCGAGGCACAACAACGCGCGCTGTTCGACGCCATTCGCGACCGCGTGCGTGCCGACAGCATCCGCGACGCCGAGCGCAAGGCGCGTGAGGCGTTGCGCGTGAAGCCGTTCTATCTCGGGAAGAACGAGCGGATTTCATCGCTCTCGGTCTCCCCTGCCGGCAACGCACTGCTCGTCGTCACGAACGTGCCGGCAGAGGGCTCGCAGCAGACGCGCGTGCCAAACTACGTGACCGAGTCCGGTTACACCGAGGAGCTCACCGTTCGCACGAAGGTCGGGGACATCCAGTCGGGCGGGCGCGTCGCGTTCATGAAACTGCCCACCGGCGACCTGACGTGGCTCCAGGTCGTGCCCGCGGACACGACGCGCCCGCCGTCGCAGGTACGGGCGTTAGGCTGGACCGACGACGGCACCGCAGCCCTCGTCTTCGCCGAGGCGCGGAACTACAAGACGCGCTACATCCACAAGGTGGACGCCGCGTCCGGGAAGCTGCAGACGCTCGACGTCCTGCGGGACAGCGCCTGGGTAGGGGGCCCATGCTACGGGTGCGGCGGGTGGTACGACGGCGGGAAGCGCGCGTGGTTCGTGTCGGAAGCCGACGGCTACGCCCACCTGTACACGATCGACGCGAATGGCGGTGACCGGCGCCAGCTCACGAGCGGCAAATGGGAAGTACTGAACGCCGATCTCTCGCCTGACGGGAGGACGTTCGAGCTGCACACGAGTGAAGGGTCGCCGTTCGAGCGGCATTACTACCGTATGGCGGTAACGGGCGGCGCGCGGGACCGCATCACAACGCAGCCGGGCGGGCACAACGTTGTCCCGTCACCCGACCGGTCCATGCTGGCGGACGTGTTCTCCACGGCAAACCGGCCGCCAGAGCTGTTCGTCATGCGGAATCGCGCCGGCGCCCAGATGACGCGGCTCACCACGTCGCCGACCGCCGAGTGGCTGAGCTTCCCCTGGATCAAGCCGGAGATCGTGATGATCCCGGCTTCGGACGGCGTGCAGGTCCCCGCGCGCATCTACCGCCCCCAGGACGTGAACGCCCAGCCTAACGGGGCCGCCGCGATCTTCGTGCACGGGGCCGGATACCTTCACAACGTGCACAACTATTGGTCGAGCTACGCGCGCGAGTACATTTTCAATCAGTACCTCGCCTCCAAAGGGTACGTCGTCCTCGACATCGACTACCGCGGCTCGGCCGGCTACGGGCGCGACTGGCGGACGGCGATCTATCGATGGATGGGCGGACGCGATCTGCAGGACCATGTAGATGGATCGCGTTATCTGGAGAAGGAGTTCGGCATCGACCCGGAACGCATCGGGATCTACGGCGGCAGCTACGGCGGGTTCATCACGCTGATGGCGCTGTTCACGGAGCCGAAGCGGTTCGGCGCCGGGGCCGGACTCAGAAGCGTGACGGACTGGGCGCATTACAACCACACCTACACGACCCGCATCCTGAACCAGCCGCAGGATGACAGCGTCTCGTACCGCCGCTCGTCACCGATCTACTTCGCCGAGGGGCTCGAGGATCCGCTGCTCATCGCGCACGGCATGGTGGATGTGAACGTGCACTTCCAGGACGTCGTGCGGTTGAGCCAGCGCCTCATCGAGCTCGGCAAGACGCGCTGGGAGATGGCCGTCTACCCCGTCGAGGATCACGGCTTCGTTCGGCCCTCGTCGTGGACGGACGAATACCGCCGCATCTTCGAGCTGTTCGAGCTGCACCTGGCCCGGCGTGGACTTCCCGCGGCATCGACTGGAGGCTCGCGGTAACATGCGACTGCGCGAGCTGACGTTAGATGCAAGCTGGTTCCGCGACGTGGCGCGGGTCGTCCGCACGATCGTCGGCGCGCCGGACTACGACAGGTACCTGGCGCACATGCGCGACCACCATCCGGCGTGCGAGCCGGTATCGCGCGACGAGTTCATGCGCCAGCGCCTCGAGAGCCGGTACTCGCGCCCGGGCGCGCGGTGCTGCTAGCCGGTGTCATTCCGAGCGAGCGAAGCGAGTCGAGGAATTGCTCTCGTACTCACGATCTACGTCGGCGCTGCGCTCGCCCTCCGGCTGTTCGAGCGCTCGCTGCTCTATGTACCCGGTTCACGGGCGGTAGACGAGCCCGCACCCGCGCTGGCGCTGAATCAGCGCACGGTCCGCTTTCGTGCCGCCGACTCGACATTGTTGTCCGCCTGGGCGATCCCGGCCGCCAACGCCACTGCCGACGCGCCCTGGGTTCTCATCTCGCACGGCAACTACGGCAACATCGGCTACGGCGGTCGCCCGCAGTTCTACGCGTGGTTCCGTGACCTCGGCGTCAACCTGCTGGCCTACGATTACCGCAGCTTCGGTGAGAGTGAAGGGGTGCCGAGCGAGCGCGGCGTGTACGATGACGCCGAAGCGGCGTACCGTTATCTCACGGATTCGCTCCGCGTTGCGCCGTCGCGCATCGTCCTGTTCGGCCATTCGTTAGGCACCGGTGTAACCGTCGAGCTCGCGCGACGCGCGCCGGCCGCCGGGCTCATCGTCGAGGACGCCTACACCTCCGTCGCCGAGCGCGGCCAGGAGGTGTTCCCGATCCTCCCGGTGAAGCTCATCGCCCGCAGCCGTTTCGCGTCGATCGAGAAGGTCGGGGCGCTGACCCTCCCCAAACTGTTTCTCCACGCACGCAACGACGAGACGATCCCCATCGCGCACGGACGCCGGGTCTTCGCCGCCGCGGCAGGACCGAAGGAATGGGTGGAGCTCGACGCGGGACACGGCGACGCCTACGCCGCTGAGCGTGCTCGATACTACGGCGCGATCGGCGCGTTCATCCGGCGGGTCGTTGCTCCGACGCCGGTCGTGGCCGATCTGGAGCCCCAACCAGGAGCAGCACGGTAGCCGCCGCGACGGCGAGCACCGCGCCGAGCTCGAACGCGCGCGCGGCCCCGAACCGCTCCCACACGAAGCCGAACAAGAGCGATGCGGGAAGCGCGCCGACCCCGATCGCGAGATTGAACCACCCGAAGGCGGTGCCGCGCCGGTCCGCGCCAACGAGGTCCGCGACCATCGCGCGCTCGGTCCCCTCGGTAAGACCGAAGAACACGCCGTAGGCGAGGAACAGCGCCCACGCGTGCCAGCTCTCGGTCGCTCGACCGAACGCGAAGTAGACCGCCGCATACACCACCCAACCGGCGACGATCAGCGGTTGCCGCCCCAGTCGGTCGGAGAGCGCGCCGCCCGGCATGCTCGAGGCGGATTTCACGACGTGCAACGCCGCCCACAGCACCGGCACGAGCGCGACGGGAACCCCGAGCTGATTCGCACGAAGAATGAGGAACGCGTCGGTGGAATTGCCGAGGGTGAAGAGGAAGATCGCCGCAAGAAAGGTCCAGAAACGCCGGTCGAGCCCGGCTCGCTCGAGCTTCGGCGCCGCGCCACCCGTACGCGGCGCGGCCGGCGGGATCGCTCGTGGAACCTCGCGCACGCCCATCACGAGGACGATCACCGACAGAACCCCAGGGATCGCCGCGACGAGAAACACCGCACGGAGGTTCATTTCGCCCCACCCGAGTAGCGCGAACGCGAGGAGCGGCCCGACGACCGCGCCCGCGTGATCGGCCGCGCGGTGAAAGCCGAACGCGCGACCACGAATCGATGCGTCGACCGACTCGGCGATCAGCGCATCACGCGGTGCGCCGCGAATCCCCTTCCCCACCCGATCGGTGACGCGAATGGCGAGCACCTGGGTTGCGGACTGGGCGATGGCGATGAGCGGCCTCAGGAGCGCCGCCAGTGCGTACCCAGCGACGACGAGCGGCTTGCGGCGCCTGACACGATCGGACCACCAGCCGCTCGCGAGCCTGAGTAGCGCCGACGTCGTCTCGGCGGCTCCCTCCACCGCGCCGACGGCGGCAGCGCTCGCGCCGAGCACGCTCGTGATGAAGATCGGCAGAAGCGGATAGATGATCTCGCTCGACGCGTCGGTGAGAAACGACACCGCCGCGAGGACGAACACGTTTCGGCCCAAACGGCGCGGAGCCTTCGCGGTGGGGTCGGTCGTCACGCGCAGAAGCTAGCGGACCGGATCCGAGTGTACGATACCCACGCCGAGCTTCATCTCGCGCCGTATGCATCGCGATCGGTCCAGTTGAGGAAAGAGCAGAAGGCCGATGGACGGGATTGAACAGGATGACGAAGATGACTCGAGCGGCAGCACAGTGGTTCGCGGAAGCGGCCTGAATTGAGTAGGGGAACGGCTCTAGGGGACTGTGGCGTCCTGGGCGGCCGTTCCCCTCTTCATTCAGTTCCCTCGCGGGACCAAGGCTGCTGCCGCCTGAGTCATCTTCGTGATCCTGTTCATCCTGTCCATCACCTTCCTGCCGTTCCCCCGCCCGGACCGGTCGCGATGCATGCGGGGCGAGATGAAGCTCGGAGTCGCGATGTCAGCCGGGCGCGATGGTGCTCGGAGCAGGCCTCGCAACCCCCCGGGCCACGACCTAGCTTTATCGCATGCTCGCGTCATTCGGAGCCGATTCGCCGACCGCTCGCACACACCGGGCGCTCGCCGCGTCACACGCGCGGCTCGCCACCCGTGATGCCGCGACGATCCGCACGCAGATTGCGGTCTCGCAGATCGCGGCCCCCACTGGCGACGAACGTGTGCGTGCCGACTGGGTCGTCGATCGGTTCCGATCGTTCGGCCTCCACGACGCGCGCATCGACTCCGCCGGGAACGTGATCGCCACTCGGCCCGGGGCGGCGATGGCGCCACCGGTCCTGGTCTGCGCGCACCTCGACACGGTGTTCGGCCACGATGTCGCACTGACGGTGCGCCGCGATGGCCCGCGACTCACCGGCCCGGGCATCGGCGACAACGGACGCGGCCTCGCCGCGATGCTCGCGATCGCCGAGGAGGTGGACGGCCGGTCGGTGCGGACGCGGCGGCCTGTCGTGTTCGTCGCCACGACTGGGGAGGAAGGCGCCGGAGATCTGCGCGGCGCGAAACACCTTTTCGCGTCGCTGCCCGACGAGCCGGCGGCGGCGATCGCACTGGACGGCGCCGGTGACGAGCGCATCGTCCACAAGGCGCTCGGCTCGCGCCGGTACCGCGTGTGGTATCGAGGGCCGGGGGGACACAGCTGGGCGGCGTTCGGCGTGCCTAACGCGGTGCACGCGGCGGCGTCCGCGGCCGCGATGCTCGCGTCGCTGCCACTGCCGAAGAGCCCGCGCACGACGTTATCCGTGAGCCGCATGGGTGGCGGGACGTCGATCAACTCGATCCCCGAAGAGGGATGGCTCGAGGTGGACCTCCGCTCGACGTCGGCGGCGGTGCTCGACCGGTTCGACCGCGAGATCCGTATCATTGCGCGCGCCGCGGCGCAACAGGAGAACTCGCGGCGCGCAACGGCGACGCCCCCGCTCGCTCACGATGTGGTGGTGATCGGCGATCGGCCGTCGGGCGAGCTGCCGCCCGACCATCCGCTGGTGCTGAGCGCGATCGAGGCGACCCGGTTGATCGACCGCGACCCCGAGCTCGCGGCGGCGTCGACGGACGCGAACGTGCCGATCTCGATGGGCATTCCCGCGATCGCGATCGGGGCGGGCGGGCGTGGCGGTGACGCCCACACGTCGGGCGAGTGGTACGACAACACCGACGGCCCACTCGGCATCGCGCGGGCGATGACGATCCTCGTGACTGCCGCCGACCTCCTCGAACCGTAATCGGGGTCAGAGTCGAATTTCATCGTTTCATTGCGATCGCGGTCCGTCTCATCTCGCGCCGAAGCAACGCCGACGACGAGGGCGCGGCTATTCGCCCACCCGAGCGCTCGCGCCGCTTTTCGGTCGCACACTGATTGGCCCCTCCGGCACATTGAGATTCGCACGCGCCTGGAGCATCACCTGCGCCCCGGATTCGATTGCCCGCATTCTGCCGTCCTGCACGACCAGACTCACATGAATGAACGGGCGTTCGACTGAATGAGTGCCCAGCCGGAAGCTCACCGTCGTCTGGCGTGCCGCGGTGCTTGGCGAAACCGTCGCCTGATCAGCGTGAACGAGGCCTGGTCCCGAGGAGCGAGTAGTACAGCCTGACGTTCCAGGCATCCACCACCAGACGCCTTGCGGGTCGCCGGGATTTACCGCAAGGCAGAGCTCGATGCCCTCACCTACAAGAATGGGGCGTTCGGTGAAAAGGTACCGCGGCGCAGAAGGCCGCGGCCCCAGAGTCGACTCGCACGCGACCGCTGCCAAGACGACCAAGAGTGCCGAACCACCATGGCGAAATTGCAGCATGATCACCGTCTTCCGATGTCGTTCGTCCGGCATGGTACCCCGATAGTTCACAACCGCGCCACCATAATTAGGGGTCAGAGTCGAATTTCATCGCTCCGTTGCCAACGCGGTTCAATTCATTGCCCCCCGCTGACCGGCCCTCTTGATTCGCTGACATCCGTAGGGTACTTTGTGTTGCAAAGGGCACAGCACCTCTGCCCGGTACAGCAGTCATGAGGCTCGGATGAATACGTGGTCGAGACGCCTTCGCGGAGCGGTAGGAATGGGCCTTACCTGGGCCGCAGCGTGGTTCGGAGCAGGCATGATCCTCCTGTTCATCGTCGGTTTCGGCGCCGCCGACGTCCCCTTCCCTCTGTTTTTCGGACTGCTCGGTTTTCTCGCCGGTGCCGCGTTCTCGGGGATTCTCAGGGCTTTCGGCGGTCGCCGGAAGTTCGATCAGCTCTCGCTTCCGCGCTTTGCCGGCTGGGGCGCCCTCGGCGGTGTCCTGCTCGCTGGGATCTTCTCGGTACTCGCAGGGCTCGGCGGCGAATTCCTGGTCCTGGGGCCGGTATTCGGCCTGGCCGGCGGGATCTCTGCTGCCGGGACGCTGGCACTCGCACGACGAGCCGAGGGGCAGGACCTGATCGGCTCTGAAGCCGTAGAGGACGAGCCCGCCTTGCCTCGGAACGCCCCGATCGGCCCTCGGCTGGAGCAAAAAGACACGCCTAACGACTAAGGCTCTCCCGCCCAGGCTCCGCCCGCTGGGTCACCAGGAAGGCCTCGATCGCGAAACCTCCCGCCGTGCCTCGCCCGTAGTCCGGAACGGCCCCGATGGTCGCCTCGACCACCAAGCGCGATGGCTCGCCCGCCACTGAATCCGAGGAGGAGGTCCGATGCTGGAAGCCTGGACGCGAGACCTGACACACGCCGCGCGGAGGCTGCTCCGAGCGCCGGCCTTCTCCGTCGTCGCCGCGCTCACGCTGGCGCTCGCGGTCGGCGCGAACACCGCGATCTTCAGCGTCGTCAAAGGGGTGCTGCTCGACCCCCTGTCGTTCCCGAACCCGGACCAGCTCGTTGTCATCCGGGGAACGGCGCCGGGCACGGACCTCGGGGAGGAATTCGGGCTGGGGCCGGAGTTCTACCTGACGTACAAGGACAACGCCCGCGCGCTCCAGGACCTCGCCTTCGCCGGTGGCTCGCAGACGACCGTACGGTCGGGCGAGCACGTGGAGCGGCTCATCGTCGCCTCCGGGCCGCCCTCCCTGTACTCGACGCTTGGCGTCACCCCGGAGGTCGGGCGGCTCCCAACCATGGAGGACCCAGAGGGTCAAGTCGTCGTCCTGAGCCACTGGCTGTGGAGCGAGTGGTTCGCGCGCGACCCAGACATCGTCGGCAAAACCATCGACGTCTCGGGAAACTCGCGAACGATCGTGGGCGTGCTGCCGGCAACGTTCAAGTTTCCCGAGGAGGAAACGGCCCTGTGGGCGCACGATCTGATCACGCCACCCGTCAGCCCGGGAAGCTTCAACCTGTTCCTCGTGGGACGCCTGGCGCCGGGCGCCACGCGTGAGGCGTTGGCCAGCGAGCTCGCGACGTTGACGCCACGAGTACTCGAGCAGGCCGGTGGTCCTCCGCCGTACGCGCGCATTCTCGAGAAATACCGTCCCGTCGTGCGTTCGCTCGAGGAGCAGTTGGTCGGCGACTTCGCGACGCCGCTCTGGATCCTCCTCGGAACAATGGGGATCGTCCTGCTCATCGCCTGCGCCAACGTGGCGAACCTGCTCATCGTGCGGGCAGAGGCGCGAGAGCAGGAGCTCTCTGTCCGCCAGGCACTCGGCGCCGGACGCGGACACCTCTTCCGGTCACTCCTGGCCGAGGCGCTGATCCTGGCCGCGGTTGGTGGGACGGCGGGAGTCGTGCTCGCGTGGGTGGGCGTGCCTCTTGTCGTTCGGGCTGCGCCTGAGAGCATCCCACGCATTGGCGATGTCGGGATCGACGGCGGTTCGCTACTGTTTACGGTGCTGATCGTCACCGTGGCAGCGCTGGCCGCCGGAATCCTGCCCGCACTCCGATTCTCCAAGCCGGACTCGGCGACCGCGCTCCGGAGCTCGCAGCGAACTGGCGTTGCGTCGAGTCCAGTGCTACGAAACGCGCTCGTCGTCCTTCAGACCGCGGCGGCACTGGTGCTGCTGGTCGGGTCAGGGCTGCTGCTCCAGAGCTTCCGTGGGCTCCGCAGCGTGGACCCAGGCTACGACACTGAGAACATCCTCTCCTTCCAGATGGCGCCGGACGCGCAGAAGCTCGGGCTGACCGACGCTCCCGCGTACGCCCGCTTCCACTACGCGTTCATGGACCGCCTCGCTGCTCTCCCGGGGGTCGAATCCGTCGGGCTCGTGAACACATTGCCGCTCGACGAGGGCGCCGGGGATGCGCGTGTGGCGACGGCAAACTACGCCGGCCCGCGCGAGAACGCGCCGCGCGTCCGCCTAACGTTCGCCGACGGCGACTACTTCCGGACGATGGGCATCAGTGTGCTGGCCGGAAAGGTCTTCGAGCGCAGGGTCGAGCCGACGAGGGACGTGACGGCCATCGTGAGCCGTGCCGCGGCCGACCTTCTGTGGCCGGGTCAGAACCCGATCGGGCAGGTGTTGCGTCCCGCCGGCGCGCCCGACGCGATCCCGTGGATCACCGTCAGTGGCGTGGTGGAGGACGTCATCCTCGCCGATTTCCGCCAGCAGACGCCCGAGCCGCTCATCTACCTGCCGCTGGTGGGTCCGACGGCCCGTGCGTGGGGCGTCGGCACGCCCGCGTACGTGGTTCGGTCGCCGCGGGCGGAACTGCTGACCGCTCCGATTCGGAGCCTCATCCAGGAGATCGCTCCGGGCGCGCCGCTATACCGTGTCTTTACGATGGAAGCGCTGGCGAACCGTTCGATGGCCCGGTTGACGTTCACCATGCTGACGCTGTTCATCGCGGCCGCCCTCGCTCTCATCCTGGGTGCGGTGGGGATCTACGGGACGATCTCGTACGTCGTCTCTCGGCGCACGCGGGAGATCGGGATCCGGATGGCGCTCGGCGCGCAGGCGGCGGACGTGCGGCGGATGGTCGTTAGGCAGGGCGCGCGCGTCGCCCTGGTGGGCGTGGGCGCCGGCCTGGTGGCCGCGGTGTTCTCGGCGCGGTGGCTGGAGAGCCTGCTCTTCGAGGTCCAGGCGCGCGACCCGCTGGTTTTCGCGGCGGTGTCCGTGGTGATGATTGGCGTGGCGCTGCTCGCGAGCTACCTGCCGGCGAGGAGGGCCTCGGCGGTGAATCCGCTGGAGGCGATTCGGGCGGAGTAGCGTCGGATCGATCGGCCGACCGCTTCACCGCCTCCATAGCCCGCTCGGCAGCACCAACGCACGTTAGGTGGCGCTACGCGAGCAGTAGCCGGCGCCCCTTCGGCTCCGGGATGGGTCGACCGTCCTTTCGGGCAACCTCGGGCCAGAGCGTGATCGCCTCCTGGGCGTGCTCGACCGCCTCGGTCGGGGTCGTGCCGTGCGCCATGCACCCCGGCAGCTCGGGGACATCCACGACGAAGGCCGCGTCCTCGGCACTCCAGTAGACGATCAGCTCGTACTTGTAGGTGCTCATGCCCTCCGGAGGCTCAGCCGTCGTCAGCCCGTCTTTCGTCAGGATCGCACGGACCTGCCGTAAGCCGGCCGGATAGGCGGTATCGCTCACGCGCCGCTGAACCCTCGCGAGCAAGACCGCGGTATCAGCGTCGGGCGATCGGACGGCACGCTGCGCAACGGAGGCGCCCGTGATGGCACCGAATTCGAGGAACATCAATACCGGGACGAGCAACGATGCCGGGCCTCACCTAACGCCAATTAAGCGCTCACGCTTCGCGGGTTGATCGCGCGAAGTGGGCATACGTCTTTCCGCGACGCCCCACCCACACCCGATGATCCACTCATCCGTGCATCAAAAGCGCGAGCGTTGGCTCACTTGATAGCATGCGATGAACGAGGCCCGCCGCGCTTCCTCCTCACGCACACGCCCTAATACACTCTCCCCGTCCGAGCCTCCAAACACCGCCAAACACCGCGTCAGCGCTCATCACCGCCCCACACCCGGTCGCCGGACCCTTCACCCCATTGCGCCCGCGTCAGCACAGGGGGTATACCGCGTTGCCGCCCGCACATCGCTGTGCCCAACGTCTCCTGCACCGTCTAGATATGAGCTCGCCCACCTCGACATCCGTCCCCTGCACCGTCCCGCACGATCCTCGACCCACGTCACCCTACCCTCTCCGGCAGCACGATCGCGGCGCTCCCATAGACGAACAGGAACGCCGCCAGCACGAAATGGAAGATGATCGGGATCAGCACGCCGCGCTTCTCCGGGCTCGCCGCGGCGTACCGGATGGACCGCACGACCATCCCGAGCGCGTAGAGATAACTCGCCCACACGATCCAGCGTCCCGCCCGCGGGCCTAACGCGGGCGCGCCGCCGGCCACGCCCATCATCATCGCGAGCATCACGACGATGAACAGAATCTGCGCCGGCAGCAGGTATCGGTACGGCATGAGCCCCGAGTACCACCGGGCCATCGGCGGCAGCCAGGCCGGCGCGATCGTCGCCGCCAGAATCTGGCCGACGACGCGCAGCACGAACAGCGCGAACAGCACGGCCATGAGCGTGACGTACGCGGGCCGACCGCCCGTCAGCTCGAGAATGAATGGAGGCGTTGGCATCGAGTCGCGTCAGTCCGACGACAGCGCGCTCACGCGGCCGCGCCTCGCATCGCCGCCGCAATTCGCTCGGCGGCCAAGCCCGCATCGCGCCGAATGTTGTACAGACCGCCGGTCGAGTCGTACGAGTGCCCCACGAAGTACAGGTTCGGCTGATCCGCGCTCGTTACCTGGTCCGTACGCAGCGCGAACCCCTTCGCGTCGGTGCGTACGAGGCCGCCTAACGGGCCGAGGGCCGCGGTGAAGCCCGTGGCGAAGATGACGTCGTCGAACGGCTCCTCCGTACCGTCGAGGAACCGGACGCCAGTCTCCGTAAACTCTCGGACGCCGCCACGTACCGTGACGCGCCCGGCACGAATCACATCCACGAGATGGAAGCCGATGAGCGGGATCGAATCCAGCGGCCCGTGAGCCGGCTTCGGTAGAACGGGCTTCCCGCGCCGGAGCTCGGTAATGCGCCCAACGACACCAGCAATCGCGCGCCGCACGCTCGCCGGAAGCCCGCGCATCGCGAACGCCAGGTACTGAATCGGAATCCCCCCGATCGCGAGCGGCACGACGTTCGCGCCAGAGCGAACCGCGATCGTCACCTTCGCGCCCGAGTTCGCGAGCTCGCTCCCGATCTCGCCTCCGGAGTTCCCGACGCCAACCACCAGCACGCGTCGCCCCTCGAAGCCCGCCGGACGTCGATACTCCACGCTGTGCATGACGCGCCCGCGAAACCGCTCGCGGCCCGGCATCGCGGGCACTCGCGGCCCCGCCATGATGCCCGTCGCCACCACCACCACCTCCGCGCGCAGGTCTCCACGCACCGTTCGAACGACCCAGTGGTCGCCCTCGCGCTCCACCGACGTCACCTCTCGGCTCGTCTCGACGGGCAGCTCGAGCACCTCGACATACCGGTGGAGGTAGTCCACGAAATGCTGCCGCGTCGGAAAGAGCGGCACGCGACGATCGAACGACATCCGCGGCAGCGACGACAGGTGCTTCCCGGTATGCAGCGTCAGGCTGTCGTACACGTTCATCCACGAATGCCCCACAGACTCACCGCGCTCGAGCACGACATGCCGGATGTTGCGACGCCGCAACTCGGCGGACGTGGCGAGCCCCGCGGGCCCGCCACCGACCACGACGACCGGAAGGCGCTCACTGGTCGACAAGGAGAGAACCGCCCCGGTAGAAGAGGTACAGCGCAACCATCTGCACGACATGAAAGACGTCGTTGTGATTGAACTGACGATGGAGCCCGACTCGCCGCGCCTGGATCACGCTGCCAACGAGTGTCACAAGAACGCCGCCCACCAGCCACGGAGCAGCGGCGGACCCGAATCGCACCCAGACGTACAGAGCCGCCACCAACAACACCGCGAACGCGCCCCCGTAATCCGCCGCCGCAACTCGAAACTCCGGCCGGCGCGTCACCGAAACCCAGAACGCGAGGAGCTTCACCCCGGCGAAGACAAGGACGGCGGTGCGCGCCGTGCCGCGCACGGCGAAGAACGCGACCGACACCACAATGGCGGCGCCGATCACCCCGGTCGCGTAGAGCGCGAGCCTCCAGAACCGCTGCCGGACGCCGGGGTCAGTGCGCGGGTCGGTGCCATGGGCGACGGCGCCGAAGAGCGCGGCCACCGACGTCGCCATGAATGCTCCCGAGAGCGCGAACATGGCGGCACGCCCATCGGCCGCCGCGGCGTATCCGAGCCGCGCGGCGAGCCACATGGCGAAGAGGCCGAGCAGGACGTTCGTCAGCACCGTCGTCGGCTCGGTGATGCCCGCCCACTCCGTCAGCGGGGCGACGTCGGTCCGCTCGGTGTCAGCGGCCATCGCCGAGGAGCGCGACGTGGTGGCGGTACCACTCGCTCTGGAAGCGCTCGTTAGGGTCGTACATTCGCTTGAGCCGCAGGAACTCCGGGAATTGCGGGTAGCAGTGGAGCAACTGCTCGCGCGTGCCGAACGTGTGATACGTCAGAAACCAGCTGCCGCCGCGGCGCGCGGCCATGTCGATGAGCCGGCGAAACGCGGCCGCCGAGTGCGCGAGCCCGTCCGGGGTATGACGCGTGTGCAGGTTGAAGATCGTGCACGCGAATGGCTCACGTGCCCAGGCGAGAAAGCTGTCGGTGTCCCGCTCGATGAGGCGAATCGTACCGTAGATGCAATCGACGCCGTTGGTACGGAAGTCCTCGGCCACCGCGGCGAGAAAGTCATCGAGTGCCTCCCGGGGCACGTACAGCTCACTGATGATCTCGGTCGCGGGATGCTCGGCGTTCGATTCGGCGTCGAGCCACGTGTGATAGTCGTCGATGTACGTGCTCAGCTGATGCGTATCGGACCAGTAGACCTGGTTGTGTGTGCGAAGATAGTGCGTCGTGTACGCGTCCCATGCCCCTTGCTTGTCGAAGTGCGCGAGCCAGAGGAGCCGCTTCCAGTGCTCCGGGGAAAGCGCGACCTGGTTCTCGGGGATCGGCGTGTCGTTCGACACCGGACGGTAACACGAGAAGATCCCGCGACGGAGAAAGTCGGGAGACCGCGGATCGAGCGCAAACTGGAAGTCGCCGAACTCGAACCCCTGCGCGATCCGCTCGTCGAACCGCGCGATGAGACGGTCGGACGTCTCGATCTCCACCGCGCGCTGCACCTTGACGCGCGGCACCAGGCGAAGCGTGACGGTGTCGATGAACCCGAACAGCCCGTAGCCGCCACACACGAGGCGAAAGAGCTCGGCGTTCTCCGTGCGGCTGCAGGTGCGGCGCTCGCCGTATGCGTCGATGAGGGTCAATGACTCGACGTCATCGACGAACGGACGCAACGTGAGCCCGCGCCCATGAACGTTCGCGGCGACGGCACCGCCGATGCTGAGTCGGTCGGCCCCCGTCTGCTTCTGCCGGATCCCCCACTTCCGCTCGGCGCCGATCTGATGGTCCACGAGCCACGTGATGAGCTCCGGCCACTGGATGCCGGACTCGACTTCGATGAGCCCGCGTTCCGCGTCGAAGTGGCGGACCCGCGTGTAGATGCTCGTGTCGAGGAGAACCGCACCGGCAGCGAACTGCTGGCCGCCCATGGCGTGTCGTCCGCCCGCGACACAAACGACCTTGTCGGCGGCTGCAGCCTCGCGGATCGCGTTGCGAGCGTCCTCCGTCGACTGCACGGGGACGACCCGGTCGACGAACGTCGGGTTGAGGCGTGAGTGCAGGTCGTTGACGAGTACCCCGGTCCCGACGGGAGCGCCGGGACCGCTATGGCTCTTGCCAGCAGCAGTGCTCATGGGTGTGACAGGTCGCTGGTCGTCGCTTCGAGTGGACGGCTCCAAGATGGACGATCGACGTACGCGACCCCATACGCCGACTTACGTAGTCATTCCTCGCTGCGCTCGGAATGACAGCTAGCGCGCCCGCACCTCTGAGTGGTCGCTCAGGGTCAGCTCGCCCTTCACCCCTTCGATGACCGCCGAGTCGCCAATGAGCGAGTTCTCGAGCGTGGAGCCCACGACCTTCGTGTTCGCGCCAATGAGCGTGTCCTTGAGCTCCGAGCGCTCGATGACCGACCCGCGCCCGATCGAGACGTTCGGGCCGATCTTCGCGCCCTTGAGCACGACATCGTCCTCGATGTACACCGGATCGATGATCGTCGAGTCGGCGAACGCCTGCGGTCGCCGCGCGCGTCCCCGTTCCAGCATCACGCGATTCGTCTCGAGCAACGTGTCGAGCTTCCCCGCGTCGTACCAGCCTTCCACGTCGATGACTCTGATCTTCGCGCCCCGGTCGATCATGTACTGGAAGGCGTCCGTGAGATAGTACTCGCCCTTGTTCTTCGGCTGGTTGAGCGTCCACTCGATCCCCTCGTACAGCAGCTGCCAGTTGCGGACGTAGTAGAGCCCGATGTTCGCGCGCTTCGAGATGGGCGTGTCCGGCTTCTCGACGATCTTCGTCATGTTGCCGTCCTTGTCCGTGACGACGACGCCGAAGCGCTGGTAATCCTCCACCTCCTTCACCCAGATGATGCCGTCGGCGTCGATGGTCTTGGTGACCGACAGGTCGGCATCGAAGATCGTGTCCACGAAGATGATGAGCACCGGCTGATCCACGTACTCGCGCGCGAGCGCCACAGCGCCGGCGGTGCCATCCTGCACGACCTGCTCGATGAAGACCGAGGGGATGTCCGCGAACTCCTTTCGCGCGTACTCCTCGACCTTCTCCTTGAGATGCCCGGTGATGTAGATGATCTGCTCGACGGTACCAAGTCGGCGCAGGTCCTCGAGGATGTACTGCATCACCGGCTTGCCCGCGACCTTGAGCATGGGTTTGGGCGTGATGTGCGTGTGCGGGCGCAGGCGCGTGCCTTTGCCGGCGAGCGGAATGATCACCTTCATGGTGCGCTGGTCCCCTCTCGTCCGTAGCGGTCCTGGAGGCGGACGACGTCGTCGAGCTCCGGCGTGCTCACCTCGAGCACGTCGCAGTCCGTGATGGCCTCCATGTAATGAACGGTTCCCGGCGTGATCCGAAACGAATCGCCCTGGTCGAGCTTCATGTCACGCATTTCTCCGTCCACCTTCACCCAGTACAGCATCTTGCCCGAGAGCAGGTGGACGGTCTCGTCCTTCTGGTTGTGGTACTGCACGGACAGCGCGTGTCCGGCGTTGATGTGCAGCACCTTCCCGCAGTAGCGGTCGGTGAGCGCCCAGATCTTCTCGTACCCCCAGGGCTTGGGGACGTGCTTTACCTCGACGGGTCCTGACATTACGACACCGGGTTGACCGACGACAGCCGCCCGACTGCGTCGAGGATGAACGCCACCTTGAACGCCTGCTCCTTGAGCCGGTCGTAGCGCCCCGACGAGCCGCCGTGCCCCGCGCCCATGTTCATCTTGAGCAGGAGCCGGTTGTTGTCGGTCTTCATTGCCCGAAGCTTCGCGGTCCATTTCGCGGGCTCCCAGTACGCCACGCGTGAATCGTTGATGCCCGACGTGATGAGGATGTCCGGATACGCCTTGCGCTCCACGTTGTCGTACGGCGAGTACGACTTCATGTACGCGTAGTACGTCGGGTCGGCCGGGTTGCCCCACTGCTCCCACTCCTGCGCCGTGAGCGGAATCGACGCGTCGAGCATCGTGTTGATCACGTCCACGAACGGCACCTCGGCCACGACGGCCTTGAAGAGGTCGGGGCGCATGTTCACGACGGCCCCCATGAGCAGGCCGCCCGCGCTCCCGCCATTCGCCACCAGCTTGTCGGGCGACGTGTACTTTTCGTTCACGAGGTGCTGGGCCGCGTCCACGAAATCGTTGAACGTGTTCTTCTTGTTGAGGAGCTTGCCCTCGTCGTACCACGCGCGCCCCATCTCCTGCCCGCCGCGAATGTGCGCGACGGCGTAGATGACGCCGCGATCCAGATACGATGGCAGGATCGGGCTGAACGATGGCGACGAGCTCGAGCCGTACGAGCCGTACGAGTAGAGCAACATGGGACGCGAGCCGTCGCGCGCGAGTGGCGTCCTATAGACCAGCGACACCGGAACCATCTTGCCGTCGCGCGCACGCGCCCACGTTCGCTCCATCTTGTACTTCGACGGATCGAACCCGCTCGGCACCTCGGTCTCCTTCTTCAGCGTCGCCTTACGAGTCGCGAAGTCGTAATCGTAGACCCTGGGCGGCGTGACGAAGCTCGTGTAGCTGTAGCGCACGAACGGGCTGTCGTAGTCGGCATTCGTGGACGGGCCGACGGCGTAGA
>DASURJ010000004.1:0-3103 GCA_036280115.1 Gemmatimonadaceae bacterium | reverse complement strand
TCGCTCGCGACGCCGGCCTTGTCAGTGGACAGCGCTCGGTTGGGCGGAGACAGCACGCGGCTCGCCGGGGACAGCGCGACGACTGCGGCCGATGACACCGGCACTGTCCGGCTGTATCCGGCAACGCCGCGTCGCGGCGGCGTCGTCTTCGCGCTCGCGGAGGGCGTGACGACAGCCTCGCCTCGGTGCACCTGGAAGAGCGCCCCGATTCCATGCTATCGCGTCGACAGCGGCGTTGTCGTGACGGTTCCGCTGCCAGCCGACGAGGAGGCCGGGACGTTCACGCTGACCGTCGACCGGCCAGGGGGCCGCATTATCCGCCAGGTTGCCGTCGCGGACCACGAGTTCGGGCGGGAGCTGATTTTTCTTACGGACAGCCTGTATCGGCGCGCAACGAACACGCGTGAGATCGCGCGCGACGCACGGGCGGTGCGCGGAATCGCGTCGGTGCAGTCGACCGATCGCCGGTGGAGTGGACGATGGCGCCTCCCCCTGTCGGGCGGGCGAAGCGCTGGGTACGGGGTCGAGCGCTACTACTATCGTGCAACCGACTCGACGCGATCCATCGCGCTCGACAGAGAGGCGCGCACGCGAGGGACGTTCGCGGCCGATACCAGCGACGCGCCGCTGTCAGGGGCGCCGTCGTGGCGACATTCGGGCGTCGACATTCCGGCACGCCGCGGGGCGAGCGTCAACGCGCCCGCGGCCGGGATGGTCGTAGACGTCGGCGAGTACATCCTCTCGGGGCGCACGGTGCTCATCGACCACGGCCAGGGAGTCGTGTCGGCGTTTTTCCACCTGGACACGGCGGTGGTCGACAAGGGGGATATGGTTCGCGCCGGCCAACGTATCGGGCGTGTCGGCGCTACCGGGCTCGCGACCGGGCCGCACCTCCACTACGGGCTCTACCTGCATGGGAAGGACGTCGATCCCTCTCTGTGGCGCGCCATGCCGGATTGGATGCTCCGCGCGCCGGCGCGCGCGGACAGCGCCGCAAAGCGTGATACGAGCAGGGACCAGCGACAGTAGCGTACGAGGTCACCCTTCCGAGGGCTGTGCGCCGCCCTCCGCCTCCCTCAATACGTACCCGACGCCACGGACGGTGTGGACAAGGGGGGTGGCACCTTCGCTCTCCAGCTTCTTGCGCAGGTAATTGATGTATACGTCCACGATGTTCGTGGTCGGGTCGAAGGGCTGCTTCCACACCTGCTCGGAGATCTGCTCGCGCGTCACCGGGATGCCCGCGTGGCGCATGAGGTATTCGAGCAGGGCATACTCCTTCTGAGTGAGGGCGATCTTCCGGCCGGCGCGTGTGACCTCCCGGGAGATGGGATCGATCGACAGGTCGCCGACGCGCATCATCGTGTCGCCGGCTCGAATGGACGCGCGGCGCAGTAGCGCTTTGACCCGCGCAAGCAGTTCGTCGTAATCGAACGGCTTTGCGAGGTAGTCGTCGGCGCCGGCGTCGAACCCCGTGACCTTGTCGGAGACGGTGTCGCGCGCCGTGAGCATGAGCACTGGCGCAGTGAACGCACGATTGCGAAGCTCGCGGGCCACGTGCAGCCCGCTGCGCTTCGGGAGACCGATGTCGAGGATGACGAGATCGGGCCGATGGTCGAGTGCCATCTGCAGCCCACTGTCGCCGTCATCGGCTGTCAGGACCGAATAGCCGTTGTCGGAAAGTGTGCGCTGGAGCACATCGAGCACTTCACGGCGATCCTCGACGACGAGAACGGTCGCGGTTGGACGCTCGGTAGTAGCCATGCGTGAACATTATGGTTAGGTGCCGCGCCAGCAAGGCGGGGTCCGCGTTAACGCTGGCCTCGGCGGGCGAAACGTGCCCTTGAGCGCCTTGCGAGGGGTGATTTCCTTTCGCGCGATGCCCTCTTCCAGATTTGGTGCGGGAATTCGCGTCGGGACCGTTGCGGCCGCGGCGACGATCGGTGCGGTCATCGGGCTGGGCCTTCGTCACGGTCTCGCGTTGCGCCCGTTCTCGACCGCGGGGCGCGCGCTGCTCGCGACCCTCGGTGACGCCGATGCGAGTGCCGGCGCGGCCGCGGTTGTCGGGCTCGTCGTCGTGGCGATCGCGATCATCCTGTTGGGTGTGTGCTTCACTTTTGTCGCCGCGCCGCTACGAGGCGTTCGTCTGGTCGGGGTGGCGATCGTGTTCGCCGCGATCGGCTGGGCCGTCTCCGTCTACGTTGTGCCCTCCATTCTGGTGTTGAGCGCCGAGATCGTGCTTGGAACGGCACAGCGCGTGTTCATCTGCGCGCTCCTCGCACTGTCGTTGGTGGTGGGTATGCGACTTGCCCGCCAACGCAATCGCATCGAATAGCGCGAGCCGATTCGCTCGGGCGTTCCCCTCGCGCAACATCGCTGCGGCGGACAATCCCGGAGGTTGTCGAAGAAAACCACGGGAACCTCGCCGACGTACCGCTAGTATGTGTCGTGAGGAGCGCGTGCGGGGTCTTCCGTTATACAGCCGTCGTAACGGCTGATCGGCGCTCCGGGCTCGAGCCGGGTGGCAATGAAGGTGCTCGACGCGAGCTGGGTCCCGCGGAGCTTCACCCACAGGGAGGGGTTATGGACATCCTCGTGATGCTCGAGGACAACCCCGAACACTCGACAGTGCTCGCGCACGTGAACTCGGTGCCGGCGCCGCTGAACTCGGAGCGGCCGCCGCGCGACGTGGTGACCCTCTACGGGGTCCCGAGTCCCGAGTCGCTCGCACTGGCGCTCGCAGCCGCCGTAGAGTCCCGGCGGTTGCCCAACGAGCGTTCGGACACGATCCGCCACCTCGGCGTCTGGCCGGAACGTGGCGCGGTCGGTGACTCGGCCTGGCGAGACATGAGCTCGGGCCAACTGCTCACTCGCGATCTCGAGATTCCGCTCGAGACGCTCGTCGACACGGCGCGGCAGCTGCTCGGCGAGTGCGGACAAACCATTCGGCGTCTGGTCGCCGGGCTCACGATGCCCGATTGGCCTGAAGGCGCGCGCCGCGCGATCACATTCTCTCTCACGCCCATGGTGGCGATGTCGCTACCAGGCGCGATCCAGCTCGACGGAATGCTCGAGAGCTTCCGGGAGCTCGATGGAGTCACGT
>DASURJ010000003.1:0-5599 GCA_036280115.1 Gemmatimonadaceae bacterium | reverse complement strand
CTCGGTGGACTGAGTCATGCCGTCGCGATCACGCCAATCCAGGAACTCCACCCGCGGTATCGCGTTCCGACGCACTACCTGCAGCGGGCGCTCGCGACCCTCCCATGTAAAGAAGGTTCGCAGGGCGCCGTGGCGCGCTGTCGCCAGCTCCCAGGCGCGTCCGAGGTGCTCCGTGATGAGACGTCCGTCGAGCACGGCGGTGCATTGGACGTGGTACACGCCCGCCGCCGGGTCGCGGATGGTGTGATAGAGCATCCCCTCCTGGAGGGGCGTGAGCGGAAAGGCCGCCTGAATCGACAATTAGGCTCCGAATTCGTCGAGCAGCTCCGCCAGTTCGGCGTCGCTGGCCGTGGCGGCACGGGGTGGGGCCGGCTCGTCGAGCCGCGATGCCACCGTCGCGAGCCCGGCGACGGTCGGGTGCGCGAATACGTCGCGGGGCGCAAAGACGACGCCCTGTGTGCGCGCGGCGGCGACGATCTGAATGCAGTGCATCGAATCGCCGCCCAGCTCGAAGAAATCATCGTGCGCACCGATCGGCCGCACATCGAGCACATCGCCCCACACCTCGGCGAGAATCCGCTCGACGTCCGTACGCGGCGCGACGAATGCGGCGGCGAGTGTCGGGCGCAGCGCGTCCGGTTGTGGGAGCGCGGCGCGGTCGACCTTGCCGCTCGGCGCAAGGGGAAGACGGTCCAGCCGCACGAACGCCGAGGGGACCACGTCACGCGGCAACGAGCGTTCGAGGAATTGTCGCAGCTCCGCCGCAGCGATCTCCCTACGCGACGTGTAATACGCCACGAGCCGCCGCTCGTCGGGCGCCACGGCGCGCGGCCGGTATCCGACGCGGTCCAGCATGTCGCGAATCGCCGGCGGATCGAGTCGATCGTCGAGCTCCGCGACCGCCGCGTCTCGGCGCTTGTGGCCGAGTCGCACATCCCAGCTGTACGGCATCGCATAGCTGTGAAATCCGCGCTCCGTCTGGTGCACGTAGATCCCGGCCTGATTGATGAGGCAATTCGTGGAGCGTCCGGTGTCTGTCGGTCGGATCCACGGCGTACGCCGGTCGAGGTGCTCGAGGATTTCCTCGAGCGAGGCATCGCAGTACCGAAAGAAGTCGATGAAGCGGACGCGGTCGAGCACGGCGTCAGTCTCGAAGATCCGGACATCCAGCTCGCGTGCGACCGCGTCGTCCATCCGGTGGTAGGCCTTGCGCGCCTCGAGAATCACCCGGTCCACCGTCTTGGGATCGTAGACGCCGCGACGGTAGAGATCCGCGAGCCGCGTCTCGAAGATCTGCCCTCGCGACAGTCCGGTAACGATGTATCGGATTCCCCGCGCCTCGGCGAGGTGCATCGCCAGCGTGTAGATGGTCTTGAAGCAGCCGTTACAGACGTTGCTGAAACGGGCCAGGCTGTCGGCGAAGATCGCCGGCATGGCGGGCGTCTCGCCAATGACGAGCTCGAGACCGAGCGCGTCTGCCACGCGACGCGCGTTGTCCTTGGCCTGGCCGGAGATGAACCCGTTGTCGAACAGGAAGACGAGCGGGCGCGCCCCGAGCTCCACGATGCGCGACAGCGCGTACGTGCTGTCCTTCCCGCCGCTGTACAGCATGATGCAGTCGTGCGCCCCCGTGGATTCCGACGCGGCGTCGGCGAGCATGGCGCGCAGATCGTCCAACGTGCCGAAGTAGCGCGCGACGCGCTCTCGCTCGTGGGCGAAGCGGCGGCACACCGCGCAGACGCCTTCATCATCGAGTCGTGCTT
Source organism: Gemmatimonadaceae bacterium (assembly GCA_036280115.1). Lineage (GTDB taxonomy): Bacteria > Gemmatimonadota > Gemmatimonadetes > Gemmatimonadales > Gemmatimonadaceae > JAJKIV01. The sequence continues at coordinate 3,836 of DASURJ010000003.1, read as the reverse complement.
CCGGGTGGACCGCTTCGAGCCCGCACTGCGCGCACCGCGCGGTATGCTCGGCGCGCGAGGCCGTAGCCACGTGCGCCACGCACGCCTCGATTGCGGGGTGCGCCGCGAGCATGGCCTCGATCTCCCCGAGCTCGATGCGCACGCCGCGCACCTTGACCTGATCGTCGCGACGGCCGAGGAATTCCATGACCCCATTCGGGAGCCAGCGCCCGACGTCCCCGGTCCGATAGCAGCGGCCGCTCGGGTCGAGGGGGTCGGGCACGAATGCGCGAGCGGTCAAATCGGGGCGTCGCCGATAACCGCGGGCGACGCGCGGGCCTCCGATGTAGATCTCGCCGGCGACGCCGCGCGGTGCCGGAGCCCCAAAGGCGTCGAGGACATGGACCCGCGCGTTGTCCGCCGGCCGGCCGATGGGCACCGACCCGCGGGTGTCCGTGGCGGGATCGAAGCGGTGGAGCATGCAGGCGACCGTCGCCTCGGTGGGCCCGTACTCGTTCAGGATTTCGGCCCGGCCGCCTAACGCATCGTGCGCGGCGAGCGCCGCCGCGCGGGTGAGGTCCTCGCCGCCGACGATCAGGCGACGGACCCGCGCTCGCGACAGGTCGAGATCGCGAAGCAGGGCGAGGTGCGATGGGGTCAGCTTGACGACGTCCGCCTGATTGTCCTCGAACACGCGCCTGACGACCAGGCCGCTCGCGCCGATCTCGTCCGGATACACGACGATCGTTCCGGCGGTCGCGAGCGGGACGAAGATCGACGTCAACGTGAGGTCGAAGGCCGGCGACGTGAAAAGGGGCCAGAGGAGGCGCTCACCATCGGTGTATCGGCGCGCGGCCCATGCCACGTAGTCGGCAAAGGCGCCGTGCGTTATCTCCACTCCCTTCGGTTGTCCGGTCGAGCCGGAGGTGTAGAGCACGTACGCGAGCGCGTCGGGACGGATGTCATTCCGAGCGGAGGCGCCGGCAGGCGCCGCGGTCGAGGAATCGCAGGGGTGCTGGTAGAGTGACTCTCGATCGGGCCGACAGCGATTCCTCGCTTCGCTCGGAATGACGGGAACTGCACCCCACGCGCGAACGCGCTCGGCCCGCTCGGAGGTCGTGATCACGAGCCCGACACCGGCATCGGCCACAAGGAGCGTTAGGCGCTCATCGGGGTACGCCAGGTCCAGCGGCACGAACGCTCCGCCGGCGGTGAGAACCGCCAGCATTGCCACCACCATCGCCGAAGACCGGTCGATCGCAATGCCGACCACTGTCTCGGGCCCCACCCCGGCGTCGCGGAGGAGCCGAGCGAGCTGGCGCGAAGCGGCATCGAGCTCCGCATACGTCACGCATCGATCGCCGTCGCGTACGGCCACCGTACCTGGCGCCGCGCGCACCGACTCCTCCACGAGCGCCAGCACCGATACGGGGCTGGGCGTGGCACGGCCACGTGGCGCGAACGTCGCCTCCTCGTCCCAGTCCGTCAGGCGTACTGTGGCGATCGGCCTGTGCGAGTCGGCCACGAGCGCGTCGAACAGCGCGAGGAAGTGTCGCACGGCCCACTCCCGCTCCATCGCGCCGAACGCGGCTTCGTCGAGGTCGAAATCGAGCACGGGATCGCCCGCGAGCCCGAACTCGTGCACCTGCAGACGCACCCGGTGATCACGGTCCCCGTAGCCGGAGTGGATCCAGTCGGCGCGCACCGGCGTCCCCGCGAAGTCGCCGAGCTTTGCCGTGATGTAGTTCAGCACCGCGCCGAACGCCCGCGCGCCGGGCGACGCGCTCGCCCCCGGGACGACGTGCCGCATTGTGTCCAGCGTCGCCGCCGCGACCTTCGCCCCCAGCGACGCGAAGGTCTCCCCGTCGTCGATCGCGACACGCAACGGGAAGAGCTCGATGAACAGTCCCGCCGTGTCGCGAAACGTGGCGGACGACCGGTTATGCCAGGGCGTCCCGACCGCCACGGCGTCCTCGTCCGAGATGCGATGCAGCCATGCCAACAGCACTGTTGCGAACAGCTGAAATCGAGACTGCTCGGGCGTCAGTGCGCGGAAAGGAGCAGCGCGCACTACTGCGTCGAGCGCCGCCACCCGATCTCGCCCGAGCCGAACGCGCACCCGCCGCGTGCGCCCGCTCCCGACGCGTGAGTCGCCGTAGAGCGGCACGTTCCGCGACCCCGGCATGGCGTCCCAGTACGCGAGGGCGCGGGAGAGCCGCGTCGAGCCGCGCAGCATGCGCTCGTGTTCCGCGTACGCCTGGAACTGCGGGAGGCTCCGCTGTTCGCCCTCGGCGACTTCCGCATGGCCGCCGTTCAGTCGATGGTGTGCTCGACGCAGCACGGTCTCGTACAACGCAGACATCCGCCGGTGCAGCACCCCCACCGATCCCGCGTCCGTGATGAGATGGTGCTGGTTGAGATACCACAGGAACCGATCCGGACGCCGTTCGATGAGACAGCAGTCGAAGAGAACTCCGTCGAGCGCGAAGACGCGGCGCGTGCGCGCCTCGAGGAGGGCCGTCACCGCGGCGTCATCGACCGCGCCTTCGGGAAGCGTCAGCACCTCGACTTCCGCGGGCACGCGCGGCCTCACGACGCGGCGGGGTCCTCCTTCGATCTCCACGAACGATGTGCGGAGCGCGTCGGTCGCGTCGACGAGCTGCTGGAACGCCTGCGTGAATGCGGACACGTCGAGCGCCGTAGCGATCTCGATCGACAACGCCATATTGTAGAGCGGCGCCGCCGGATCGAGCTTCTGGCCTACCCAGATGAGTTGCTCGCTCGCGGTCAATGCACTCGCAGCCTGCTCGTGCTCCCGGTCGGCGTCGCGCGTGGACGCGCCGGTCGTGTTCCGCAAGGCGTGGTCAGGCTGGAGATTCCGCATGCACCCGGCTGGCGAGAGAGGGCGGCGACTCGGCCTATCATAGGATTCGTGAATGGAACCCGGAAGCCCGTCGGGTGTGACTCTCGCGGAACCTCACCGCCAGCGTGCATTCTTTGCACTGTGGACGCGCACGGACGCTCCGGCCATGGCGACCGAGGGGCCGGAGCGCAGCTCGGGCGGCGAGACGTGACCGACTCCACCGGGAGACCATGAAGACGATCCGGATTGCGTTGCTCATGTTGGTCCTCGCGGCGGGCGCGGGTTCGGCACCGGCGCCCGTGGTCGCGTCCACCCACGCGCCGCTACAGGCCTACCTGTTCCTGAGGGTGTACACCGACTCGACCGTCGTGCGGGTCGAGCTTGCGGTGAGTGACGTGGAACGGGCGCTCGCCCTTGGCTGGGATCCAAAGAGGCGCCCTACCGCCGCCCAGATCGAGGCGAGCCTCGGTGCGATCCGTGCGTACGTCGAACCGCGCTTCGCGGTCGGGGCCGGGGCCGAGCGGGCTACTCCGACGTACCGCCGCTTCGACGTTCGCGGCACCGAGGCCGGGGAATTCGTGCTTCTCGAGTACGGCGTCGCCCAACCGCTGCCGGCGCGGGTCCCGATCACGCTGACGCCGTTCTTCGAGTTCGACGAGTCGACACGACGGAACATGGTCGTGATCGAGCACAACTGGCGGACCGGGACGTTCAATAACGAGGGGAACGTGTCGCTGATCCTCTCCCCCGGGGAGCCAACGCAGGTGCTCGACCTGAGCGACGCGTCGCTCTGGCGTGGGTTCGGAGCCCTCGTGCGTCTCGGCGTGTGGCACATCTGGATCGGCATCGATCACATCCTGTTTCTCGTCGCGCTGGTCCTGCCATCGGTGCTGACGCGCGAGCACGGCCGATGGCGGCCAGCGCCGAGCTTCGGCCGCGCGTTCGTCAAGATCCTGACGATCGTCACGTGCTTCACCGTCGCCCACACGGTCAC
>DASURJ010000002.1:0-2288 GCA_036280115.1 Gemmatimonadaceae bacterium | reverse complement strand
TGCGCTCGCGATGGACGACGACGCGCTGCGGAACGCCGCGCGGCGCGTCGGAGTACACGCAGTGGAGACGTTGAGCCGCCCCAAGCTATTGGACGAGATGTTCCAGGCGCTCGTCGAGGCGAAGCTGGACGCGCCGACCTTCGTGCTGGACTATCCCGTGGCGTTGTCGCCGCTGGCCAAGCCCAAGCGAGGGAACCCGGCGCTCACCGAGCGCTTCGAGCTCGTCGCGCGCGGGAAGGAGGTGGCGCACGCCTTCAGTGAGCTGAACGACCCGCTCGACCAGCGGCGCCGCTTCGAGGCGCAGGCGCGGCTGCGTGCCGCGGGCGACGAGGAGGCGAGCGGCGTGGACGAGGACTACCTGCGCGCCATGGAATACGGCATGCCACCGATGGGTGGCGTCGGCATCGGCATCGACCGCCTGTTCATGTATCTCACCGGCACGGCCAACATCCGGGACGTCATTCTCTTTCCGACCATGCGGCCGGAATGAAGCGTCTCGAGCTGTGGATCGCCTGGCGCTACCTGCGGAGCCGTCGCGGCTCGCGGTTGCTGTCGCTGATCAGCGTCATCGCGATCGGCGGCGTCGTCGTCGGCGTCAGTGCGCTCATCGTCATCATCGGGGTGATGAACGGGCTGCAGACGGATCTTCGCGAAAAGATCCTGATCGGCAGCCCCGACATCCGGGTGCTCACCTACGGTGAGGACCTGTCGATGAACAACTGGCGCTCCGCGCTCACGCGGGTGAAGGCGCACGACGGGGTCGTGGCCGCTGCCCCCTTCGTGCACGCGCAGGCGCTGGTCACGAAGGGGCGCAGCTACGGTGAGGCCGTCATGGTCATGGGGCTCGAACCCATTCGGCGCGGCGTCGTTCCGGTCACGAGCATTCGCCAGACGGCGAAGGGGGGCGATTTCACCTTTCGCACCTCGAGCGGGGACACACTGGGCGTCGTCATCGGGAAGCGGCTCGCCGACCGCCTGTACGCGCTTGCCGGGAGCGACTCGATCACGTTGCTGTCGGCGAATCTCGGGCGCCTCGATCCCGTCACGGGGATGCCGGTCACCTATCAGCGCAAATACGAGGTGACCGGGGTCTTCGAGACGGGGATGTACGAGTACGACGATCGGTACCTGTTCATGTCGCTCTCCGCGGCCCAGGAGCTGGCGCAGCTCGGCGATGCGGTCACCGGCATCGAGGTGCGCACCGCGAACCGCGACGTCGCGCCCGTGGTCGCGCGAGCGCTCGCCGACACGCTCGGGTTCCCGTTTCGCACCGAGGACTGGCAGGCGCAGAACTCGTCGCTGTTCCACGCGCTCAAACTCGAGAAGCTGGGGATGGCGTTCATCCTCCTGCTCATCGTGCTCGTGGCCGCGTTCAACATCGTCAGCACGCTGACGATGGTGGTGACGGACAAGACGCGCGAGATCGGAATCCTGCGCGCGATGGGGATGCCCGCCGAGTCGATCCGGCGGATCTTCTTCGCGCAGGGCGTGGTGATCGGGCTCGTGGGGACGACCGCGGGCCTGGTGCTCGGGCTGATCGCGTCGGTGGCGCTCGACCGTTACAAACTGATCACCCTCGACCCGTCGGTATATTTCATCGATCACCTTCCGGTGGCGACTCAGGTCGGCGACGTGGCGCTGATCGTGCTCGCCAGCCTGGTGATCGCGGCGCTGGCGACGCTGTATCCCGCGTTCCAGGCGGCGCGCCTGTACCCGGTCGAGGCGATCCGGCACGAATGACGGTGCTCGAGGCGGTAGATCTCGCGAAGACGTACGTGGGCGGCGACGGCGGCGCGATCGTCGTGCTGGACGGCGTCAACTTGCGCGTGGAGCGCGGCGAGATCGTGGCGATCGTGGGGGCGAGCGGGGCGGGCAAGAGCACCCTCCTCCACCTGCTGGGTGCCCTGGATCGCCCGACGCGCGGGCGGGTTCTCGTGGACGGGGAGAGCGTCGAAGGCCGCTCGGACGAGGAACTGTCCGCTCTGCGCAACCGCAAGGTGGGCTTCGTGTTCCAGTTCCATCACCTCCTGCGGGAGTTCTCGGCGCTGGAGAACGTGATGATGCCGATGCTCGTCTCCGGCGCCAGCGAGACGGCGGCTCGGCGCCGGGCGGAAGACCTGCTGGCGCGAGTCGGGCTCACGGGACGCATGTCGCACCGCCCGGGCGCGTTGTCGGGGGGAGAGCAGCAACGCACCGCCGTGGCCCGGGCGCTCGTCATGGACCCGGCAGTCTTGCTCGCCGACGAGCCGTCCGGCAATCTGGATCATCAGAACAGTGAACGTCTTCAC
>DASURJ010000001.1:0-2393 GCA_036280115.1 Gemmatimonadaceae bacterium | reverse complement strand
GCCCGGGAGCTGGGGGCCTAGGGTTGCGCACCACGCGGGCGCGCCTGGAGCAGCTGTACGGCGCGGAATACATGCTCTCGCTCCGGCCGGGGCCGGGTGGGGGCGCGGTGGCCGAGGTCACGCTCCCGTACCATACGGCGGCCGACCTTCACGCCGAAGCGGCGCCATCCCTCGCCTGACCGCCCGACGTGGAAGCCCCGACTCCGGTTCGCGTCCTGATCGTCGACGATGAGCCGCTGGCGCGCCAGCGGCTCGAGGACCTCCTCCGCGACGAACCGAACGTGACGATCGTCGGCACGGCCGACAGCGGAGTGGCGGCGATCGACGCCATCCGGTCGCTCCATCCCGATCTCGTCTTCCTCGACGTCCAGATGCCGGGCAAGACGGGACTCGACGTCGTTCGTGAGATCGGACCGGACGCGATGCCACCGACCATCTTCGTCACGGCCTACGATCGCTATGCGCTGCAGGCATTCGACCTCGCTGCGGTGGACTACCTCGTGAAGCCGTTCGACGACGAGCGGTTCGAGCAGGCCTTTCGGCGCGCGCGCCGCATGATCGCGCTGGAGGAGATGGACGAACTGCGAGAGCGACTGCTCGCCGTCCTCGCCGGGGGCCCGGGCGGCGTGCCGGCACCGGCGCAGCCTAACGATACGCCGGCATCGGCCCATGCGCCCGCGTACCTCGAGCGAATCGCGGTGGAGATGCGCGGCAAGGTCCGCGTCGTCCCCGTCTCGCAGATCGAGTACATCACCGCGAGCGGACCGTACGTCGAGATCCACACGGCCGAGCGCGCGTACCTGATCCGCGAGGCGATTCACAACCTCGAAGCACGCCTGGACCCGGAGAAGTTCCTCCGCATTCACCGATCGATCATCGTCCGCGTGGATCTCATCGACACGTTCCACCGTGGCGCGGGCGGCGATTACGAGGTGCAGCTCAAGGGTGGCGCACGGCTCCGCGTGAGCCGCTCGCGTCGCGAGGAGCTCGAGCGCCGCCTTGGTGTGACCGGCTGAGCCGACCGTCGTTCCTCGCTTCGCTCGGAATGACACGTGTCGGGATGAAGCGTTAGCCACGCGGGATGAACCGCGCACCCCCGCTGGCGGTTCGCAGTGCACCAACGCATCATCGAATCGTGGAGCATCGCGTGCGGTCGACGCAGGGTCACCTGAACGCTCCACGTGCTTCCGGACCCGTCAGCTGTCAGCGTTATGGATGCCTCACGATTCGTCAGATCCCGGCCCCGGAGTGCGCATCGGTGGTCGCGATGGACGCGCAGCGCGGTGCTCGCGGCGACCGCTGCCACGCTCGTCATCGCTCCGCGCGAAACGGCGACCGCCCAGGCGACGCCGTCGACGGTGTTGATTGTCAGCGTCGCGGATAACGCATCCGGCCAGCCGCTCGAGGGCGCCGAGGTCTTTCTTCCCGCGCTGAGCAAGAGTGCCCGCGCCGACGCCCTCGGCGAAGCGCGTCTTGGAGGCATCCCGTCAGGCACGCATCGGATCCGCGTACGCTTCCTCGGTTACGCGGCCATGGACACGAGCCTCACGTTCGAGGGTGACACCGCCGGGGTGCTCTTCCGTCTCGAGCGAGCGGCGCTCACCATGGACGCCGTCGAGGTGACGGCACCGAGCGCCCCTCGCCTTCGCGAGTTCGAGATGCGCCGGCGCATCGGGAGCGGCCGATACCTCACCGCCGACGAACTGGCGCGCGATTCGAATCGCCCGTTCGGCGTCGTCGCGATGACGCGATTCCCCGGGCTGCAACTGGTTCATGACGGCGATGGTCGCCCCCATATCTCGAGCGTGCGCGGCTCGTGCGGCGTCGGCGTGTCGCCGTCGGAGGGAATCCTCGCCGGGGCGCGCGGCGGCGGGAGCGGCGGACGCGGTGCGGCGTCAGGCGGTGGCAGTCCCAATCCGCCCGGACCCGGAGGCGGTGGCTCCAGCAATCCCGCACCAGCCGGCCCCGGGACTCGAAACGTTCTCGGCTCGTGCACTCCGGGGAAGGCGTGCTACGTCGTGATGTTCCTCGACGACATCCAGCTCGACTCCGCGGACTTCGACCTCATCACCACGTGGGATATTGCCGCCGTGGAGTACTACACCGGCAATAGTGTGCCGCCACGCTATCGTGTTTCGGGCGCGGCGTGCGGCGTGATGCTCGTCTGGTCGAAGTAGGTCGGGTTACATTCCGATGCACCGCTGGCAGTCACTGCCGCCGGTATCCTCATCGGAAACCAGCCCGTGGCACACGACACTGCGATTCTCGGCGCTGAGCGAGCGACGAGCTCACACGGAGCGCTGCTCGCGGAGACCGCGCGCATCGCCACCGAGTACCTGGACGCGATTCGCTCGCGTTCAGTAGCCCCGCCGCCCAGCGCAGTCGAGCGACTG